>NZ_JAOCLL010000010.1:0-167979 GCF_029845285.1 Acinetobacter sp. GD03645
CATCAATCTCAACTTTATTTTAAACCACTTTAAACACTTGATTTAAAACAACTTTCAATCAACAGCACCGCCGATGGAGTCGCATTATAGATCATTCCAAATACCTTGCAAGTGCTTTTTTCAGTTATTTTATTTAACCGAACACTTTTCAATCAAAAACACTTTCCAGCTTATATTTTTCAACCGAATTTGTTTTAATACCAGAAGAACAATTAAACTATATGCCGTTTCTATATAATGTTTGCATCAAGGCAATCATTTTAATGACTGTAATTTCGCTCTAACGCGATTAAGGACTTATATGCATTACTCAAATTTTATCTTGCTTGGGTTGTTAACTGCTGGAGCATGTTCATCAGTATTCGCGCAAGAGACTCCCAATGAATCGGTAGACCAGACCAATATTGCTGAGAATCAGGCAACAACCGAACAGAAAAACCCGACCACGATTCAAGCAATAAAAGATTTGAAGCATCTCACCAAGAATGATTTAAAAGTAAATGCAAATGCGGCCCAGCCTGATGCGGTAAAAGACCCTTTACAACCATTGAACCGCCAGATTTATGCATTCAATGACATGCTGGACCGTAATATATTAAAGCCAGTAGCCATACAATATGTCGCCAAGGTTCCAGAAGAGGTTCGTAGTCCTTATCGTCAGTTCAGGAAAAACCTGGGTGAACCGTGGAATGCAGTCAACCAGTTCATACAGGGCCGTCCAACACGTGCCGCCAAAAGTCTAGGCCGCTTCACAATCAACACCTTAACGACTTTAGGTTTTGCTGACCCTGCACGTCGTCTGGGATTGCCAACAGAAGAAGAGAGTTTTGGTGTAACACTAGGCTATTATGGCATTGCCTCAGGTCCTTATGTCATGCTGCCTTTCTTTGGCCCAAGTACGTTCCGTGATGGTTTTGGTTTACTCGCTGATAGTTATGGTCGCCCTCAAAAATATTTGCTGGATGATCAGAAAGGCATATATTGGTCAACGAATTTGTTACAAGCAGTTGATGCCCGTTCCCAGATTCTTGATATTGAGGAAAGCCTGAAAGGGGATAAATATGCGATGATTCGTGATTTCTACCTACAGCGCAAAGCTTTCCAAATTGCTGAAAAGCATGGGGATTCAGCTGATATTTCATTTATTAGTGATGAAGATGATACAGATGATTCATCTGCTGATGACAAATAAAAAGACAAGATCTTTCACTATGGACTTCAGTATTGCCAAAGATTTTAAATATTGGCAATACTATGTTTTTCATCATCTTTCATCTATGATGAATTAAAAAATGATCATACAAAGGATCGGCTATTCATCTATGTATTTCATTCAGCCCACACGCTCAATACCTTGTTTAGATCAGTCATTAAATGAGTTACCGAGTTTGCAAGTCATTCATGTTGATGATCTAGATTTGTATGATCCCACAATTATTGCAATTGCGGATGTTCAGGACTTTTTAAAATACCAATGGAAATTACCCACCATTGTGCTGGCTTTTGAAGATGAAGGAACTGCTTTGGCCCAAGCATGGGAAATGGGGGCATTGGCAGGCTGGATCTGGGATAGTCTACCTAAAAATCCTGTTCATGCCTTATTTAAAATTGATGCCCAATATAAACGTAACCAGGATAGCCGAGACCTGCCCTCCGCTGCTGAACTACAGAAACGCCTTTTACCCAATCCAATTGAATTGCCCAATTATCAGTTTGAATCCTTTTTTCAGCCTTCCGCCTATCTTTCAGGGGACTGGTATGATTATTGGCGTCTGAATGATGAAGAAATTTTATTCTATCTTGCCGATGTTTCTGGACATGGGGTAACCAGTAGCTTACTGACCTCATGGATGGCGGCATTTCATGGCAGGTCAAAGACACCAAGCCAGCTCATCCAAAAGCTCAATGCCATGCTGGTACAGGAAAACATTGAAAAGCATATCACCATGGTGGCAGGGGTTCTGAATTTGGTTAGCCACGAAGTGCGTTGGTCAAGTGCGGGACATTATCCTCCCCCAATCATTTTTGAACCGAATCAGCCTCCCCAGATTCTGACAACCAGCAGCTTTCCATTAGGCTTGACCGAAGAACTGGAAGTGGAAGAACATCATTGTGTACTAAACCGTCATTCCCGCTTTATTTTATGTTCCGATGGCGCACTGGAACCTTTTGATGGCGGTTTGAACGAGCAATTTAACCAACTGGTCACCCACCTTCAAAACAACTCTTTCCAGCCTCCCGACCATGTGGCTGATGATATTGCCATTCTGAGTTTATGCCGAATGAATTAATTTTAAAATCAATATTTTAATTAGATCACAGCATCCAACCACTTGTGTCTAGAATATCACTATGGGATAATTTTATATCCTTTCTCTGAAAATGGCATTTATATGTCAACAGGTCATGTTGAATATGCAAGTTTAAATGGAACGCATATTTTCAAGCTTATTGGCGAAGTGCGTGCCCAATCTTGTATAAGTCTGGACAAGCTACTCAACAAGATTGAACAGCAGCAAAATGTTGTTGGTGCAATCGTTGATTTAACCCAGACCACATTTATTGATAGTACTGTCCTAGGCGTACTTGCAAAACTCGGTCTTAAGCTTAAACAAGTCCATCACATACAGGCAGTCATGCTTTCAACCAATCCAGATATTACCACCTTGGCCAATAGCATGGGGCTGGGGCAAGTTTTTGTGATCCTGAATTACTGCGGCGATCCTAGTGTGTGTACGCTGGAGCTAACAGAAGAACTTGTGACACACAGCGCAATGTTAAATACAGTACTGGACGCACATAAGACCCTGATGCGCCTGAATGAAAACAATCAGAATATGTTTGAACCACTGGTCAAGCAGCTGCAAAAAGAACAGGATTGTTTAAATCAGGATACCCAAAAACAAAATGCCTGATCGTTTCCTCCTGATATTGTGGTGTCTATATGAGCCTGCTTTCTGTTGTACAAATGAACTCTCAAGATGACATTGAGGCTAATTTCACTGTCATTGAGTCATTGATTCAGCAAAGTAAGGCCCAAGATGCTGAACTGATTGTCTTCCCTGAAAATTTTGTCTGTTTTGCCGCAGGTAAGCAACGTGAGACCGCAGCACAGTTTGAGGCTATTCAGCAACGACTGGAACAGCTTGCCCACCGCTACCAGATCTGGATTGTTGCGGGTACACTTCCATGCCCATTTCGTCCTGATGGTTCAATCATTCAGGATGGTCGTGTGCGTACCGTCAGTTTATGCATTAGTCCTGAGCGTACAGAAGCACGTTACGACAAGATCCATTTGTTTGATGTTCAGGTGGGTGACGCTGTCGGTGGTTATCAGGAATCAAGATTCTTTGAGCCTGGTGATGAAGTTGTTGTTGCCAAAACACCGTTTGGCAAGCTCGGACTAATGGTATGTTATGACTTGCGTTTTCCAGAACTCTCGTTGATGTTACGCACCAAAGGGGCAAATATCCTAACTGCGCCCGCCGCATTTACCTACACCACAGGCAAACTGCACTGGCAACTGCTGCTACAGGCACGTGCCATGGATAGTCAGTGTTTTGTTCTTGGTGCGGCGCAGCAAGGCTGGCATGGGGAACAGCGTCAAACTTGGGGACATGCAGGGATTACGGATAGTCGTGGTCAGCTTTTACAGATGATAGACACTGAGGGACATGGACTAATTACCAGTGCTTTTGACCTTGATGAACAGAATACCATTCGCCTTTCCATGCCCCTTATACAGCATCGCAGATTAATCAATTACTAAACACATCATAAAGCTTAGCTAAGACAAAATATGTGCATACGGTAAATATCTGACCATAATGATCAACTTTTTCAATGAAAACTGATTAGAAGCATGATTTAATAAAGATTATCCATCCTGGTAGAACAAGCTCTTCTCATTTTGTTCTATTCATACTGTAACATCGTTGATTAATTCTTATTAAGCTTTATCCATGTTTAGATTATTTATTGTTGTGTTTTTAATTGGGGCAACAACAATTCAACTTTATGCTGCTGAAATAGAAACACCTGAGGTTTCTCAACATCAAGTCACCTCTCTTCCAACACCACAAAACCTATCCCTAAATGCATTTGGTCAATGGATTATTGGCTGGGGAACAGGCGCGGAAGGTGCCAGACAACGCCTTGACAATATCCGACGTGAGGATGTTGCTGTCATCAAGCAAAAAGGCACAACGCTAGACATGATCAAAGTCTGGCAACAGTTTTATGAACAAGAGCTGGAAAATAATTTAGAAAATCCAACCGCGCGTTACCGAGCCAGATTAATGAAAAGAATTGCTGACCTTTGGTAAGGTGAAGTGGCAGATTATTCTGCCGCTTCAGTGGTTACCCGCAATACTTCTTCCAGTGTGGTTTTACCAGCCAAGACTTTTCTTAACCCATCATCACGAATTGAACCTGCGTAACGGCGAGCATGGTTTTCCAGTTCATATTCAGCCGCATTGCCATGAACCAAACGACGCAAAGATTCATCCACAGGGACAATTTCATAGATTGCAGTTCGGCCACTAAAGCCGACATGAGAGCATTGCTCACACCCTTTAGATTCTGGCAATTCCATGTGTTGATCCACATTTAAATGCTGGAAAACCTGTCGTTCAAAGTCATCGGCCTTACGCCAAGTCACACAATGTGGACACAAGGTACGCACCAAACGCTGTGCAATCACCCCAATTAATGAACTTGCCAATAGAAAAGGTTCAATGCCCATATCTTTTAAGCGAGTCACTGCACCAATGGCGGTATTGGTATGCAGTGTAGAGAGTACCAAGTGACCTGTCAGTGATGCCTGTACCGCAATTTCAGCCGTCTCAAGGTCACGGATCTCACCAACCATCACCACATCAGGGTCCTGGCGCAGCATGGCTTTCAAGGCACGGGCAAAGGTCATATCGACTTTGGTATTGACCTGTGTCTGTCCAATCCCTTCAAGTTGGTATTCAATTGGGTCTTCGGCCGTCAGGATATTACGGGTATTGTCATTCAGGTCAGACAATGCCGCATAAAGTGTGGTGGTTTTCCCAGAACCCGTCGGGCCTGTCACCAAAATAATCCCATGTGGACGATGTACCAGTTGGGTCAGACGCTCGTAGTCATTTTGCATTAATCCCAAATGGGTCATATTCAAACGTCCAGCCTGCTTATCCAGCAAACGCATCACCACTCGCTCACCGTGAGAGGATGGCAAGGTGGATACACGCACATCAACCTCACGACCCGCCAAACGCAGTGAGATACGGCCATCCTGAGGAACACGCTTTTCTGCAATATCGAGCTTCGCCATGACTTTAATACGTGACACCAACAACGGCGCAAGTTCACGGCGTGGCTGCACGATTTCACGTAGTTGCCCATCAACCCTCAAACGTACTGAAAGTTTCTTTTCAAAGGCCTCGATATGAATATCAGATGCACTGACACGAATTGCTTCTGACAACAAGGCATTGATCAGGCGAACAATCGGCGCATCATCCTCCTGATCCATCAGGTCTTCGGCTTCAGGCACCTGATCGGCAAGGCTGAGCAAATCGGGATGGTCTTCCAGACCCGCTGCAACCTGTTGTGACTCACCTGTATCACCCGCATAGCTGGAACTGAGCAAGGCATGAAATTCCTGATCGCTACACAATTGATCGTGGGCAGATTTCCCCAAAATTCGGCGTGCTTCCTGCAAGGCAATCCGTGCGGTGTCTTTCCGTCGCACAATAAAGGCCTGATCGCCCTCGTAACGTAACAAAACGCCATGTCTTTTGGCAAAACTATAAGGAATTTGTATTTGTTTAAGTATTTGCATCATACAAATAATGATAAAAAAGATGCTTGAGTGTACTCTAAGCGAGTTACAGCGTGAAGTCTGTTTAGCATACTCACACAGGAATTTTGCATCTTGTCTCAAAATAATTCATATCAAAAGCAGCAATATCAGCCACCCCATGCCAACATTTTGAAATGGTGGGGAGAACAACAATTTGAAATTCAGCAGGCCAAGGCCTGGCAATTCGGTTCACTGTTATTTCGCCTGACCCGTGGCATTAAGGAATGGCGGCTGGAATATCATCGTCCCCAATGTCAGCACGATTATGAACAACAATGGAAAATGCTGAGCGATACTGAGTTTGCAATGCCCCACCCCGCAAAGATTGAACGCTATATGTTTCATAAGACCAATAGCACTTTTCATTTGATGCCACGTTTGGCAGATCGTTCGGTGGTGATCAAGCCTGTAGACCCAATTTATATCCCAGCAGGTCAACGCGGAACCTTATATATTAGTACACCCTTATGGATTGCAGGTCTGGTTGAGGGATTGACTGAACCTTTATTTGATATTCCCATCATCCAGCCGAAAGACACTTGGTTTGGGAAAGACCCCCAGCATGGTGAGATTTGTTATGCTACCTCGGTGGATGGACGCACCGATTTAAATTTGCTCAAACCGCGTGCATTCCGTGCCGTCACCCCGATTGAGTTTCATAATACCAGCCAGCATCAGCTTCGTTTTGACCGTATGAATGTACCCGTTCCTGCGCTTCCCCTGTTCTATAGCGAAAGTACAGGACGTTTATGGACCTCACAAATCAAGGTCTATTATGAGGGTGCGGAACATCCAGCGCGTATCCGCATTGAAAACAAAACGCCAACTCAGGCAGGCGAGGTCATTTACGTCCACCCACCACGGGCACCTGGCAGCACATTGTTCAATATGTTCGATTCATTCTTTTAAGAGGTTTTTATGGCAGAAACCAGCATTCCCAAAGATGTGGCTAATAACCTGACCGACACCCTGAAAAGCATATTCACAGGTATTAATCTTGATCGGCTGAGTGAAATTCTGGTTGCCATTATCTTGTGCTTTATTGGTTTCCTGATTGCACGTCTTGTTTCAAACACCTTTATCCGCACCATCGGCAGTCGTTTAAACGCCCATCAGCGTTTATTGTGGCGCAGGGGGATTTTCTATTTTATTTTCCTGCTGTTCATTATGACCAGCTTAAGGGAAGCAGGTTTTAAACTCAGCGTTTTTCTGGGGGCGGCGGGGATTTTAACGGTGGCTTTGGGTTTTGCCTCACAAACCTCAGCAACTAACCTGATTAGTGGTTTGTTCCTGATTGGTGAGGGTTCCTTTGAGGTGGGTGATACCATCCAGATTACCCTGATTCGTGGGCAGACCATTGAGGGACAGGTGATTTCGATTGACCTGCTGTCCGTGAAACTGCTCACACTGGATAATGTGTATATCCGCCTGCCCAATGAGCAACTGATTCGAACACCTGTGATGAACCTGTCCAAATATCCTATACGGCGGATTCCCATCACGCTGGCGATTAATTTCCATGAGGACATCATTAAGGTAAGACAGGTTCTGTTGGAAGTTGCAGCTAAATATCCATTGGTGATGGATGACCCAAAGGCAACCGTGACCGTGACCGCATTTCGGGAATCCTCGATTGAATTACTGTTTTCTGTCTGGTGCCGTAAGGAAAATGCCCTAAAGGTCCGCGATGAGATGCAGGAACGCGTACGAAACGGTTTTCTGGAAAATCAGATTGAAATCCCTGTACCGAAAATGGGCTTGATTGACCGACCTATCCCACTTGAGGATGATGAGCTTGATCAATATGCCCATCAGAAAGAACTTAAAAAAGAGCAGAAAGAGAGTTGATTAACCCTCTTTCTGACTTTCCTCAAGCGCAGGTGGTAGCGGTGCAAGATATGCAATCACCAGCATGACCGCACCCGAACCGATAAATGAAATCACGCGTGTCAACGTGCCACTTTGCGATAAGTCCAGCAGTAATAATTTAGCCACCACAATACCCAACAACGCAGCACCCACAAACCAGATTTGGCGGATATGATGGCGACTGGAAAAAGTCATCAGGATAAATGCCAGAATCACCCATAATAAAGTCAGACTGAGTTGCACATCACCATTTGACCAAATGTCCAACCCCCACAATGGTGTACCCAGATAATGATGCATGGCACGAACCACCACGCTGCTCAACACCAATAAGCCAATTAAAATGGTGGTAACTTTAAAGCCCCATTCTACGGATTGCTCAACGCTAAAATCGTGATGATAAATAATCCAGATCACCCCCATAAACATCAGCAAGGATAGAATATCCGTGAAGTTCAGCAACGGTAAAAAATAATATTGCTCAGCAGAATAGGCATCCAGACTGACCAGCACTAGCCACAACAGGGTCAGGCACCAGACGGGAAGCTGATGCAGTAACTGTGTCCTATTCGTTTGAAACAGCCAAGCACCGTAGATAATAGGGATTATTGCAAGCGCAAGGATTGGCATCATAGGGAAAATGGCCAGGCCAACACTTGCCAGACTCAACCAAAGCAATGTAGACCAAATCACCAGATATGCTTTTGAAGAAGTGAGTTTTAAGGTCATCAGCATGATCGCCAATACAACCGAAGCCACGGCAAAGGTGAACTGGCTTAAACCACTCGGCCAATGCCAGACAGAGTACACATTTGTCGCGAAGCTTTCCCCATAGAGAAGGAACAGCAGACCGCCCAATAGAATCAGTTGCACATTTCCCCACTGCAATTGTGATTTTAAATGAAGAGCAAGGCTAAACCCAGCCATCAAAACGGTTGCAATTGCAAGATAAGGACTCAATCCATATTGCTGCCACTGCATCAACTCAACGCCAGCAACTGCACCTGCATACAGGCCCAGCGCAAGGAAAATTCCACTGAGCATACGTGCGCTGAAATACTTTTCAACTTCTTGGTAATGCAATAAATAAAATGCTGAAATGAATTGCGCCAGCGCATAAATGACCGTACTGAGTATTGGGAAATGATCATTTGACCAAACCTGAAAAATCAGTGCCACTGAACTCAGCAGTACCAAGGCCACACCAATATAACGGCTTAAACGATAACGCTCGGTTACACCCCAAACAATCAATGCCGCTCCCTGTATTACCCAGCCTGTCGAAGTCCAGTGTGCGCCTTTTGCTAATGGGAAAATCAGGGCGACAAAAACTACGGCAAGGATAAAGAAGCTTTTTGCCAAGATGGAAAGTTGTGGATGCTGCCGTTTAATCCAGAGATTTAATGAAATATAGACAATTGCCAAGGCAACTGCCCCCCAGGTCAGGGCCTGGGTGGAGTTATGCATCAGGTAGGCATGCAGTGAAAAGCCCAGTACAGGCACACTAAAAATCAGCCCCACATCCAGAATGGGTTGCAAGCGCTGGGTTTTTCGCCCTGTGTCCTGATTTAAATTCAAGTCCTGATTTTGAGCCCGCAACATCAACTGGCTATAACGGACACTGAGCCAGATAAACAGCGCAATATGCAGCCATAAAATCCAGTCCAGCGTAGCAAATTGCTGCGTCTTGGCATAAATTCCAATCACTGCCCCACCAATAAACATGGTGGCAAAAAAAGCGATTTGATGCAGGATTTTCCAGGGTTGAATAAAATTAACCGCTGCAACAGCTAAATTAATTAACAAGTAATAAGCAAACAGGAAAATTACGTCAGGATGATTTTGTGGAATTACCAACGGCGCAAGATAGGCCATACTCAAGGCCAGCATCGCCAAGTATAGGGCTTGCTGCCTTAAACTGAGATAAACCGTGACCAACAGTAAAATGACAAACAAGATACTGGCTGTGGTCAGGCTGGCAATCACAGCGAAATGATGCGAGAAGATCAGGGTTAAAAACACAACGGCCAATCCCACACCCTGCAAGGCCACGGCAAACAACTGGTTTTTCTTTTGCAGCAAATAGCCAACAATGGTGGTGGTGATACCCGCGCTGGCAATGAACCCCAGTTTGACACCCAGACTCAACTGCCAATGTTCACTGGCAAAGCGTAGCAACAACACCACCCCCACCATCAACACTGCCACGGCAACACGCAGGATTGGATTACCATGGATCATCCAGTCGAATGCAGGTTGCCACCAAGCCTGTTCTTTCACTGCTGGTTGATTGTTGTTGGCTATGGAATCTTGAATATCCATATTTAAAGTTGCTGCGACATTGGCCTGCATCCATGCTGGATGCTGTGCTTCAAAACTTGGTGTAGTTGTTGGTGTGGTCTGGTCGATCTCAATGTTTTGAATATTGCTTAAGACCTCTGCTTTTGAATCGGCATTTGTATATTGTTCCAGATGAAGCAATCGTGTTTGAAAGGCGCTGATAGTTTGAATCAGGCAGAGCATGAGTATCAACAATGCACCACCCGCCAGCCACATCCATGTATTTGCATAGGCAAAAAGCGCAACCAGCGCCGCGCCATAAATCACGATCCGCTGCACTCCAATACCAACAGACTGAGCAAAATAGCTGGGTGCCGCCTGCTCAAGCTGAAGCAAACGCTGATGAATCTCGGAAAGGATGTGTACAATAACAACGGTCAGTCCAATCGCGGCGGCAATAATCGTCCCCTGCCATTGAAATGCGATTGCACTAGCGAGCAATACAGTCAAGGCAGCCAGAACAATAAAGATTCCCTGTTTGTCTTTTTTATACATGGGCTTATATCAATTATCACAGCTTCATTGAGGCTATCTTACTTGATCACTGGATAGGCAGCCATTTTTACATACAAAATACTGCAATTTTTAAAGCGACATAGATCGTCCCTGCTCAACACGACAACAGGGACAGCCACCACTTTTTCACGTAAAATAGCCGCTAGTTCATAATAAGGATTTGTGCAATGCCACCTTTTGTCCTGGTTGACGGGTCTTATTTTCTATTTCGTGCTTTTCACGCCTTGCCCCCACTCACAACATCGACTGGCCTGCATACCAATGCAATCCGTGGTGCCATTTCAGCCATCCAGAAGTTGATGCGCCGTACCCAGCCAACCCATATGGCGGTGATCTTTGACACACCAGAGCCGACATTCCGTCATAAATTATCACCGATTTACAAGGGTGACCGTCCAAGCATGCCAGAGGAACTGTCACAACAGATTCCGTATTTGCATGCCTTGATCAAGGCACAGGGCATTCCACTGTACAGCCTGCCAGGTGCAGAAGCGGATGACATTATTGGAACGCTGGCAAAACGTGCGGTGCTTGAGGGTCATCATGTGCTGATCTCAACAGGCGACAAGGACATGGCGCAACTGGTCAATGAACATGTCAAACTGGAGGACAGCTTCAAGGACCGCGTGCTGGATGAGGCTGGCGTATATGAGAAGTTTGGGGTGCACCCGCACCAGATTATTGACTATCTCACCCTTATGGGCGATGCATCTGATGGCATCATGGGCGTTCCAGGCGTGGGGGCAAAAACGGCTGCCAAACTGCTGAATGAATATGGTTCACTGAACAATATCATTGCCAATGCAGACCAGCTCAAGGGCAAAATCAGTCAAAACATTAAGGACAATCTGGACAATATCAAGATTGACCATCAGCTTGCCAGTATTGTCTGTGACCTTGAGCTTAATCTGGACTGGCATGAACTCAAGCTCTGCAATCCAAACGTGGACCATCTGCGCAACCTCTACACTGAACTGGAATTTCGTAACCAGTTACAGTCACTGGATCACCCGAACAATCCAAATAGCTCTGCCTATCAACAGACTTCACAGAACATTGTGAAAGCTGCGCAAAACACTGAACCCACGACGGCACAGGACGGCATTCCAGAAGACCATGCCAGTCTTTCCAGTCAGGATGACCAGCTTGGCACAGCCAGCTATCATACGGTACTGAAACAGGAAGATTGGGATAGCTTATTACAACGGATGCAGCAGGCCGATCACTTTGCCATTGATACAGAAACCACCAGTCTGGACTATCGTATTGCAGAGTTGGTTGGATTTTCTGTCGCCTTTGACGCAAACGATGCCTATTACATTCCATTGGCACATGACTATGAAAATGCACCTGAGCAGCTTAATCGTGAAACTGTTTTGGCACAGATCAAACCGATTCTTGAAAATGAACACATCAGGAAAATCGGTCATCATTTAAAATATGATGCGCACATCTTTGCCAATCACGGCATCATCATTCAGGGCTGGTATTTCGATACCATGCTGGCGTCTTATGTCCTGAATGCAGCGGCGACACGTCATGGTATGGATGATGTGGCACGAGTGTATCTCAGCCATCTCACCACCACCTTTGAGCAAATCGCAGGTAAGGGTGCCAAACAGAAAACCTTTAACCAGATTGAGCTTGAGGTTGCGGCACATTATGCCGCTGAAGATGCGCATGTCACCTATCGGCTGTATGAGGTGCTGTCAGCAAAGCTCCAGCCTTTCCCTGAACTGGTCAATATCCTGCATAAGATTGAGATGCCTGTTGCTCGGGTATTGACGGGCATGGAAGAAGATGGGATCAAGCTGGATCATGCTTTCCTTGACCAGCTCAGTATTGAATTTTCTGAAACCATGCAGACTCTGGAAAATCAGGCCACTGAACTGGCAGGTGAAGCATTTAATATCGCCTCACCAAAACAGGTCGGTGAAGTGTTATTTGACAAGCTGGGCATCAAGGGCGGCAAGAAAACTGCAACGGGTCAATACAGCACCAGTGAAAGTGTGCTGGAAAAGATTGAGCATCCGCTGGCTGAAGTGATTCTGGAACATCGTGGACTGGCAAAGCTTAAAAACACCTATACTGACCGTCTGGTTGAACAGTCACATGATACGACACATCGTGTGCATACCAGCTATCATCAGGCCTTGACCGCGACAGGCCGCCTGTCATCCACTGATCCAAACCTGCAAAACATTCCAATTCGTACTCAAATTGGACGTCAGATTCGCAAGGCCTTTATTGCGCCTGAGGGACGTGTGTTGCTGGCAGCCGATTACTCACAAATTGAATTGCGCCTGATGGCTCACTTCTCTCAGGACGATGCGCTGGTTCATGCGTTCCAGCATGGACAGGATGTACACCGCCGTACCGCGGCTGAGGTACTGGGCATTGCCATTGAAGATGTGACCAATGACCAGCGCCGCCAGGCCAAGGCTGTCAATTTCGGCCTACTTTATGGCATGTCGGAATTTGGCTTGATTCGTCAGTTAGGCTTTACCCGTGAAGAATCGCAGAACTATATCAAGCAATACTTCCGTCGCTACCCTGGCATTTATGAATATATGCAGCGTACACGTCAGGTTGCACTGGAACAGGGTTTTGTTGAAACGATACTGGGTCGCCGTTTATATACGCCAGATATTGATGCGCGAAACATGATGGTGCGCAAGGCGGCTGAACGTGCCGCGATTAACGCGCCATTACAGGGAAGCGCGGCAGATATCATTAAGATTGCCATGATTGAGGTTGATAAAATCCTGCCAAAAGATCAGGCCAAGCTTTTATTGCAGGTACACGATGAATTGGTGTTTGAAGCGGATGAAGCGATTGCTAAGGAATTATCCAAGCAAATTGTGGATGTCATGCAGTCTGTCGTTCAGATTTCAGTTCCATTGGTGGTTGAGGTCGGACAGGGACTGAACTGGGACGCTGCCCATTAATATATGATCATTCTTCAATAAATTTTCCCTTGCAGATAAACATACTTTTCAACGCTGCAAGGGAAATTACAATAAACCATCCATTATAAAAACTAACCATAACAGGAGAAAGGAATGCAATATGTCGTTTAATCAGGTTCAATTTAACCGTTATCATTCCATTGATTCTTTACGCTTTATTTCAATTTTTCTGGTCTTGCTGCATCACTTTAACATCCCTTACAAACTGTTTGACACCTCGATCAATGTCCAGATTTTTGGTGAAGACATCACCACCCTATTTGCCAGAAATGGTAACTATGGGGTAACGATGTTTTTTGTCATCTCAGGCTATCTGATTACTTCACATACCCTGAAACGCTGGGGTACCCTAAATCGGATCAATATGCGGGATTTCTACATCTCACGATTTGCCCGAATCATGCCCACCATGATTTTATTGATCTGTTTGGTTAATCTTTTAGGCGCATTCGAACTCAAACCATTTATGACCCAGGCACCTAATGGCATCGTGGTGGCACAGTCAACAGTAAATTTGGCTGCTCTCACTTTTTGGATGAATATCCTGATTATCGAAAATGGCTGGGTCAACTATGTGCTGGGCGTGCTGTGGTCGTTATCCGTTGAAGAAGTCTTTTACCTACTTTTTCCACTAGCCGCCCTCTTCCTCAAAAGACAATCTCTTTTTTTGATTGCCTGTGTCGCCCTGATTCTGTTTTGTCCTTATTTTAGGTATTTACATTATGGTGAGGAAAGTGGTGCCTATCTGTATCACTATTTTTCCAGTTTTGATGGAATTGCCTTTGGCTGCCTTGCGGCATTGATTGCACCACAGCTTAAACTCCATCAAAACACATGGTCGTTCCTTAAATTTGCTGCGATCAGTATGATGCTGCTGATCTATTTTTCTGCGCCGATTAAGGAAAGCTGTGTTTGGGGAATTAGCCTATTTGCTTTGGGTACTGCAATTGTGATTCTGGCAAATGTGGCAAACGAACAAGCCAAAGTTGAGGTTGACCGCTTTAAATTCCTACAAAATATCGGCAAAAATAGCTATGAAATTTACCTATTCCACTTGATTATCCTGGGCTTTTTTAAGCTTTTTTATACGCCTGCATTGACTCAGGGCGATATTAAACTTGTACTTTTATTGATTTATCTTGTACTTGCGATTGGACTAGGTGCAGTCATTGCCCGTTATTTTTCCAATCCACTGAATCAAAAAATACGACAACGTTTCATCAGGAAATAAAAATGGGCATCTCGCCCATTTTTTATTGAATCCAGTTTGCTTAAAGACCTGTTAATAACACTTTAGCCGCTTCATTCATTAAAATTTCAGCAATATATAAAGCCAAGAATGCCAAAATTGGCGACAGGTCAATCATCCCCATATTTGGCAACAAACGGCGGAAAGGTGCAAGCAATGGCTCGGCAAGCTCCTGAATCACTTCAATATAAGGTGAACGTGTCTGCGTAAACATCACCACCCAGCTTAAAATGATGGTTGCAAAAATCAGGTAACGGCAGAAACGGATCAGGTCCTGAATCATGGTCACAAAAGTCGTGATCA
Organism: Acinetobacter sp. GD03645; assembly: GCF_029845285.1. NCBI lineage: Bacteria > Pseudomonadati > Pseudomonadota > Gammaproteobacteria > Moraxellales > Moraxellaceae > Acinetobacter > Acinetobacter sp. GD03645. Next base: position 15,095 of record NZ_JAOCLL010000010.1, read on the forward strand.
CCAAATACACGGCACTATGCGGCATCTGCCCAGACAAATACATCAGGCCAAAGATCTTCAGTAAATACAGCACCACCAGCAAGGCAACCGCAGCCAAATTGACACGCCCCTTGCCCACCGTTGGAAAAATACGGCTAAAAATATCCACAATCTTGGTGGCTTTCACAGTTGAAAGCACCACAGGATTATATGGACTGACTGCCGCCAATTGCATTAAAAAACGGAAAAAGACCAATAAAATTGCAACATTGATCAAAACACCAAAAATTAGCGCAGAACTTGCACCCATAATTGTCTTATCCTACTTAAACCGATTTAGTCTTGTCACTCAGCTCTTGTGCGAGCTCTTGGCTACGCTTCTGAGCTGCTGCAAGCGCTGCCTGAATATTTTGTGAAATCTGCGCACGGTCAAACACTTCCAAAGCCGCCTGGGTTGTGCCATTTGGAGAGGTCACGTTTTTACGTAATTCTGCTGGAGAGTTTGAGCTGGTGATCGCCATTTGTGCGGCACCCAGTGCCGTTTGTAACGTCAATGCTGTCGCCACTTTCTCATCCAGACCAAGATTCTTGCCTGCACGGATCATGCTTTCCATCAAATAGAAAAAGTACGCAGGACCAGAACCAGATACCGCGGTTACCGCATCAATTTGCGCTTCATTATCCACCCAAATGGTGAGACCTGTCGCTGCAAGAATTTGGCTGCTCAGTTCACGATCCTGCACACCCACCGCTTCAGGTGCATAAATACCATGCGCCCCTGTCTGCACCAATGCAGGTGTATTTGGCATCACGCGGACAATACGCTGACTGCCACCAATGAGGTCTGAAATGGTTTGAATCTCAGCACCCGCAATAATTGAGATCACCAGTTTATCCGACAGCAATCCCTTTAATGGCTGTAATACCGTTGCCAATACCTGTGGCTTCACCGCCAATACAACGACATCCGCATTTTTAATGGCTTCAGCATTGTCGGTGGTCGTCTGAATGCCTTTTTCTTCCAATACATGACGAATCTGTTCTACAGGGTCGGAAACTGTAATGCGTGTTGTTGGTAAACCGCGGGAAAGCAGCCCCCCAATCAAGGCTTGCGCCATGTTGCCACCACCAATAAAACAAATATTTTGATTCAATGCTGTCGCCATATCCTACTCGTCATGTAAAAAAGACTGCTGAGAAAAATCATCACAGTCAGAAATTAAACCTGGTTGCCAACCGCCATGCTCTACATAGTCAGATTGCGCCAACCAAAAACCTTTTGGGCTAAAAACCCCAAGCATAACATTATCCACGACTAATATTTGAATTGTATGACGTAACCAAGGCAAAATCTGTGCTTCCTGAATGGCTTTTTTCAGTGGCCAATGTCCAACCCGCCCATAAAGATGGATTTTCTCGCCTCCCTGCCGCTTGATTAAGTGCAACTCTCGACCCAGCAGTTTTGGAGCAATTCCAATCGTCTGCGATTCAATCCTGAATTTTCCCGCTGCAACCTGTACAAATTGACCTATTTCATAATGCTGTGACGACACATTTGCAATGGGTGATTGCTTTTCCGCATATAATGCATCATATGTTAAACGATACAATTTTTTCTGATAGCGAACATAATAATGCTGGTTGATATGTAAAGTCGCCTGTGCATCAGGTTTCGCCAGAATCACTTCTTGCTGCAAGCGTTGCACCATATCATAACTTGGGCGATATTGACTGTTTCCCTTGATCCATGCAGAAAGCAATTGACGCTGTCGCGCTGCTGACAGTCGGGAAAGCACAGTTAAATCCAGTTCATGATCTGTAGCGCAATGGTGCCAGTCCTGCTGCAATACCTCTTGTAGAATTTCAGTTGCATCCTGCATCAGATAACTGGTGCGTGCCACAGCAGCCTGCATTTTAGGGAAACGCTTTTGCAAGACAGGCCATAGGTCTTCCCGACACCATGCCCGATCATAATGGGTGTCATGATTGGTTGGATCAGTCACATAGTCAAAACCAAGTTGCTGTGTCCATTGCTCAATCTGTTCGCGACTCAGATCCAGAAATGGCCGCCAAATCGTGAGGTCTTGACGCACATCAATTTGCTGCATGGCAGCCAGTCCATTGACTCCCGTGCCCGAGAATAAGCGCAATAATAATGTTTCAGCCTGATCTTGCTGATGATGTGCCAAAACAAGAATTTCGTTGGCTTGTAAATGCTGTTGATAGGCCTGATAGCGCGCCTGCCGCGCTTGCTGTTCCAGATTGCCTGTTGCAACCTGCACCTTTTGAATGACACAGGGAATTTTCAGCACTTCAGCTTGTCTTTGTACCAGTGCTCCCCATTCCGCACTTATCTGCTGTAATTGATGATCAATGTAAATTGCACGTATCTGGGTAGGAAAAATTTCAGACATCAGATGCAACAACAGCATGGAATCCATGCCGCCGCTACACCCTATCAGGAACTGGGTTTGTTCAGGAAAATGCTGTGTTTGTGCTAAGACGCGATGCCTAAATTGCTGCTGCCAAACTTCATTAAACGTTGATAACGTGCGTCGCATCTTGCTTGAGCATCCATCGGTTGCAGTTCATCCAGGGCTTGTTTTAACACATCTTTTAAGTCATGCATGACTTTTTCAGGCTGCAAATGCGCCCCTTCGCCCTCATCCACAACATACTCAACAATGCCCAAAGCCTTGAGCTTGTCTGCCGTCAAGGCCAGTGCCTCACTCGCCTGAGCGGCCTTGTCCGCTGTTTTCCATAGAATGGAGGCACAGCCTTCAGGTGAGATCACCGAGTAAATACTGTGTGACAGCATAATCACGCGATCCGCCACACCAATACCCAGCGCACCACCAGAACCGCCTTCACCAAGCACAGTGGCAATCACAGGCACTTTCAAGCTGGAAAGTTGTGCCAAACTGGTGGCGATTGCCTCCGCCTGACCGCGTTCTTCCGCCCCCACCCCTGGATAGGCACCCATGGTATCGACAAAGGTAAACACAGGTAAGTTAAAACGCTCAGCCATATCCAGTAAACGTTGTGATTTACGATAGCCTTCAGGGTTACACATCCCAAAGTTGTGCTGTAGCTTTTCACGGGTGCCACGACCACGATGCTGCCCCACCACCATGACAGGCTGTCCGTCAAAACGTGCCAGGCCACCAATCATGGCACCATCGTCACCGAATAAACGGTCGCCATGCAGTGCATCAAACTCAGTAAAGATTTCACTGACATAATCGAGAAATTGCGGACGCTCAGGATGTCGCGCAATTTGAACCGTAGCCCACGCCTTGGACTGAGTCGCTTTATTTTTCATAAGTCAAAAATGATCCATAACAATATGGTTAATCAATAAATTTGTCTGACTGAATATTTAACTCAATGTCCCAATGCTTGAATTGCACCTGCTCATCATGCAGGTCTGCAACCAGTAAAGGCCATTGTTTAGCATCGCCAGAAACGCTGAGTTGCCATTGTTGATCATTTACCACACTCAGTTCAATGGCAGGAAGCATCTGATCACTGCGACTATGGTTCAGCAAAACTGCGAGGCGAAGCAACAGGCAAAGATAGAGTAAATGACTGCCACCGACCTTTAAAACATCATTCTTGGCATCGGCACGCAGCTTACGCCGATGGTGCGAAACCAGATGTGAAAGATGGTTTTGATCAATCTGTGAGAAACCTGGAATATCTGAATGCTGCAACAAGTAGGCACCATGACGATGATAGCCACCATGGCTAATCGCCAAACCAATTTCATGCAAATAGGCGGCACGACGCAGTAAGTCACTGTCTTCTGTGGTTAAATGTAACGCTCCAGCCACCCCATCAAACAATTGCTGGGCCGTATTCACCACACGTTCAGCCTGCTTTGGATCGGCGTTATAGCGTCCCATCAACGCCTGCACACTGCGGTCACGAATGTCTTCATGCTTGAAACGGCCCAGCAGGTCATACATCACGCCTTCACGCAATGCACCATCGGAATATGCCAACTTATCAATATTCAAAACGTCAAAAATCGCATACAAAATTGCCATACCTGCTGGCAAAACTGCTCGGCGGTCTTCACGCAGTCCTTCAAAATCAATTTCAGAAACATGCTTAAATTTAAGCAGGCGATCCTTTAGCTTAGACAGCCCTTCATGCGTGAGGTTTTCCTGTTCATCACTCAGTCCCAAATTGACTGCAATCTGACGGCATGCCTTGATGGTTCCACTCGAACCAACAACGGTGTCCCAGCCTTCAGTCTTATAGGTGTTGGCTATCGCAGACATTTCCTTGCGTGCCGCAACCACCGCCTTGTCAAAGGCCTTGGTGGAAATCTCACCATCAGGGAAATATGCCTTACTGTAAGCCACACAGCCCATTTGCAGGGATTCGGTATAAAGTGGCTCGAACTCTTCACCAATAATAAATTCGGTTGAACCACCACCAATATCGACCACCAAACGTCGTCCACCATTGGCCATGGTGTGTGAAACACCAAGATAAATCAGGCGGGCCTCTTCACGGCCTGCAATGATTTCAATGGGTTTTGGCAGGATTTCAGCAGCTTTCTGGATAAACTCATGGCCATTTTTTGCCTGTCTCAGTGCATTGGTCGCCACAATTCTTAAACGGTTGGGTGGCACAGAACTTAAACGACCCACAAAACGTGCCAAACAGGCCAATCCCCGCTGTTGTGCAGCCTCGGTTAGATTCTTGTTTTCGTCCAGTCCCGCTGCCAACTGTACTTTTTCTGACATTGAAGCAACTTTCTTAACTTCACCGTGATCAACACGAGCGATTGCCAAATGGAAACTATTTGAACCCATGTCAATCGCGGCAAGTAATTCTTCATCAATCAGAAAATCAGACATTATTTATATAAACCCATACACCATTCAGGCATTAGAGTAATTCACACGCCAATAATTTTAAAGTCATTTTCAGCAATAAAACTCGCGTATTTTCGCTTTTATCAAGTAAATGATTGTATAAGTCGATGGTCAACATCGTGAGCATCCATTAGACTTTTTATTTTCAAACTTGAATAATCAGAACAAACCCTTACATTGAGTAAAGTAGCAATGTAATATTCATCGTGATGATGATCAAATTCGCACTTTATTCCTTAAATTTGGAGCAACCTTATGTCTGCGACTATTGTTAATACAACTGATGAAAACTTCCAAGCAGATGTTTTAGATGCTGAAACTCCTGTACTTGTTGACTTCTGGGCTGGCTGGTGTGCGCCTTGTAAAGCCATTGCACCTGTACTTGAAGACTTGTCAAATGAATATGCAGGCAAGGTGAAAATCGTTAAGGTTGACGTGACTGCATGTGAAGACACTGCCGTGAAATACAACATCCGTAACATTCCAGCATTATTGATGTTTAAAAATGGTGAAGTTGTGGCACAACAGGTTGGCGCAGCGCCGCGTTCAAAACTTGCGGCATTTATTGACCAGAACATCTAATTGCTGGATGTAGTTGTCAATCGGAAGAAATATACTATTACAGATAGTGTATTTCTTCGTAAAAATTGACAAATTCCCTGATTTCCCCTATATTACTGGATCAAGAAGCCCTGAATGGAATCTACTTCATTACGCTTCTTACAAAACACAAAACATAAGATCGCCGCTCGGCAATAAACAATTGTTTTCACATTTCTCTCTGAAACAATGAACCAAGCTACTGAATCGTGGTTGTGTATCTACAATTACATCAGCATCTATGTATGCGGTCGATTTTTTATTCTTTTCCCAACATTATCCTCCACTTATTCCATTCTGTCTGACCACTTATGAACTTAACTGAACTCAAGAAAAAACCCATTGGCGAACTCATTAAGATTGCGGAGTTTATGGGCCTTGAAGGCATGGCACGTAACCGTAAACAAGATATTATTTTTGCCATTTTAAAGCGCCATGCCATGAATGGCGAAGAAATCTTTGGTGATGGTGTTCTCGAAATTCTCTCTGATGGTTTTGGTTTCCTACGATCGGCTGCTGGTTCATATTTGGCAGGACCAGATGACATTTATGTCAGCCCATCCCAGATTCGCCGTTTCAACCTGCGCACAGGTGACACCATTACAGGTACAATTCGCCCACCAAAAGAAGGTGAGCGTTATTTTGCCCTGTTAAAGGTGAATCAAATTAACTATGACACGCCTGAAAACTCACGTAATAAAATCTTATTTGAAAACCTGACGCCATTGTTTCCAACCGAACAACTGGTGATGGAGCTTGGGAACGGCACAACTGAAGACCTAACCGCACGTGTGGTTGATCTGGTTGCACCGATTGGTAAAGGTCAGCGTTCAATTATTGTGGCACCGCCTAAAGCGGGTAAAACCATGTTGTTGCAAAATATCGCCCAGTCGATTGTACGCAACAACCCTGAAGTATTCTTGATTGTACTTTTAATTGACGAACGTCCTGAAGAAGTTACTGAGATGGAACGTACTGTTCGTGGTGAGGTGGTTGCATCAACCTTTGATGAAGCGCCTGCCCGTCACGTTCAGGTAGCTGAAATGGTGATTGAGAAAGCCAAACGTCTGGTTGAGCACAAGAAAGATGTTGTGATTCTGCTTGACTCCATTACCCGTCTTGCACGCGCCTACAATACCGTGATTCCATCATCAGGCAAAGTACTTACAGGGGGTGTAGATGCCCATGCCCTTGAACGTCCGAAACGTTTCTTTGGTGCCGCACGTAATATTGAAGAAGGTGGCTCATTGACCATCATCTCAACTGCCCTGATTGAAACAGGCAGTAAGATGGATGATGTCATCTATGAAGAGTTTAAGGGTACAGGCAACCAGGAAATTACACTGGATCGCCGTATTGCCGAGAAACGCGTGTTCCCTGCCATGAACATCAAGAAATCAGGCACCCGCCGTGAAGAACGCCTCATGGATGAAGATAATCTACGCAAGGTCTGGATTCTGCGCAAACTCCTCCATCCTATGGATGAGCTGGCGGCAATGGAATTCTTACTGGATCGTATGAAAGAAACCAAGACCAATGATGATTTCTTCGACCAGATGAAGCGTAAAGCGGCAAACTAATCGCGGCACTTCATTAAAAAAGCCTCCTTTTATGGTGGCTTTTTTAATTCGGTTGACACCGTTACATATTATTTACACATTATTTAAAAATCCCACATAAAAATTAAGTTATTGTTTTTTAAAACAATGAATAAAATATAAAGACCTAAAACAACAAAAATCCGATTTAAAATTAATTTTTCATAGTTATTTCCTATCAAAAATTAGCCAATTTTTGTCATTTTTTGTCGTTTTGTTGGACAGGGCTGTAGTAATTCATGATTTGCTTTGATAGGATAGCAGCAGACCAGTTAGACTGCTCCCTGCGTTGTTACCTAAAGCGTTTAGGAATAATAAAAGCACATACAGACTAACCCAGGTTTTTTTTAATCTCACAATTTTATGAGAGTGATGCCATGTTATTCAAGAAATTTGCTGTTGCTGCTGCTATTGCCACTACTTTAGCTTTCGTTGGTTGCTCTAAGAAAGAAGAAGCTCCAGCTACTGACGCTACTGCTGCTGCTTCTGAAGCTGTAGAAGCTGCTACTGAAGCAACTGAAGCTGCTTCTGAAGCGACTGACGCTGCTGCTGATGCAACTGTTGCTGCTGATGCTGCTGCTTCTGAAGCGACTGAAGCTGCTGCTTCTGACGTTGCTGCTACTGAAGCTGCTCCAGTTGAAGCTTCTGCTGCACAATAATCTAGTTTTAGATTATTCAAAAAAGAGAACCCTTTGGTTCTCTTTTTTTATGCCTGATTTTTGATCAAGTTCAAAAAATTAAAAATAAGAACATAAAAAAAGCAGATCAATCGATCTGCTCATTTCCAACACGTTGTCTAAATTTCTGGCCCGCCCTAAACGTGACCACTCGACGGGCAGAAATCGGAATTTCCTCACCTGTTTTTGGATTACGTCCAGGACGTTCGCGCTTGTCACGCAACTCAAAATTACCGAACCCTGAAAGTTTGACTTGCTCACCCGCAATCAATGCCTGGCTGATTTCGTCAAAAAATAACTCGACCATCTGTTTTGCTTCACGGCGATTTAAACTCGTAAGCTCACTTAAATGGTCCGCCATCTCTGCTTTTGTTAATGCTGTCATGAGGCCCTCAATGTCGCTTGGTAAGTGTCTTCCAACACTTGAATAATGTTATCCATACCAGATTTGATTTCAGCATCTTCAAGCGTACGCGCTGGATGTTGCCACAACAATGCAAATGCCAGAGAACGTTTGCCTTGCTCAACTCCTTGCCCCGTATACACATCGAACAACCATGTTGAGTCGAGTAACTCCCCACCTGTTTGCTCAATTAACCGCTGAATATCTCTTACCTCAATCTTATCAGAGATTAAAAGCGCAATATCACGTCTAACCGATGGAAAACGTGATAATTCTGTAAAATTAGATACATAAGATTGCAAAACAGCCTGCTGATCCAGTTCCGCCACCCATGTTGTGCTTAAATCAAGCTCATTTTCCAGTGAGGGATGCAAACGGCCTAAATAACCAATCGACTGTCCATTCACCACAATTTCAGCAGACTGGCCTGGATGTAGCCATGCACGTTCAGTACGGAAAAACTCAGCCTGCACACGTCCAGCAGCCAGTATTTCTTCCACCTCCCCCTTGAAATCGAAGAAATCCATTGCCTGTGGCTTTGCATGCCAGGATTCTGGCGTACGTGAACCCACGGCAATCATTGCCAAGGTCGGGATCTGTTTTAAATCATGAATACTTTGTGCATCCTGATAATCAAAACGCAAACCCAACTCAAAGAAACGGACACGCTGCTGCTGACGGTTTAGGTTGTACTGGACACAAGGAATCAAGCTAGATAATAAGGTACTACGCATTGCAGCCAAATCACTGGAAATCGGATTGGCAAGCATCAATGGCTGGACATTTGGGTTGAGTTGCTTTTCAAGCTTCGCATCGGCAAAGCTAAAGCTAATCGCCTCCTGATAGCCCAAAGTTGCAATGGTCTGGCGCAGTTGAGCAATTTCAAAACGGTCTTGATATTTCTCTAGTTTCACATCAATTTTTGGCAAGCTGATCTGAATGTTGTCATAGCCGTGGATACGTGCAACTTCTTCAATCAGGTCCTGATAGATTGCCATATCATAACGGTGTGAAGGTGGAACAACACTCCACTCGCTTTCAGCGATTGCTGTAACAACACAACCAAGGCGTGTTAATGCATCGGCAATAAAATCACCCGCCACTTGATATCCAAGCAACTGATCAACCTCTGCCTGTTTCAATACAATCGCTTCACGTTTTGGCAATAAGCTCGTTTGTTCAGCCACCGTAATTGGGCCAAACTCACCACCAGCAAAGGCTTGAATCAATTCAGAAGCACGGTGCATGGCAATCATTGGCAGTTCAAAATCGACACCACGCTCATAACGCTGTGATGAATCGGTATGTAAACCAAAGCGACGAGCGCGACCTGCAATGGCTAAAGGCGCAAAGAATGCACTTTCAAGGAAAATATCCTGAGTATCATCGGTCACTGATGAATCCAGGCCACCCATGATGCCTGCAATTGCCAATGCTTTTTGCTCATCTGCAATCACGATGATGTCTTCTTGCAGTTCAACCTCCTGATCATTCAGCAACCTCAATTTTTCTTGAGGCTGTGCCTGTCGAACCTGAATCGAACCTGCAATTTTAGCCAAGTCAAAGGCATGCATTGGCTGGCCTAACTCAAGCAATACGTAGTTGGTAATATCCACCAGAATACTATGGGTACGGATGCCTGAACGTGCCAATGCCTGTTCCATCCACTCAGGTGTTGCCGCTTTGACATTGATGTTTTTGATGACACGCCCTAGATAACGCGGTGTACCCTCAGTGGTGATGGAGACCGCTTTTTCATCGGTGATGGTGGCAGCAAGCGCCTGAATATGAGGTTCATTGACATTCAACTGATTGATCACTGCGATTTCACGTGCAATACCGCGGATACTGAAACAGTCACCACGGTTTGGCGTGATGCTAATATCAATCACATTATCATCAAGCTTTAAATATTCACGAATATTCATTCCCACTGGCGCATCAGCAGGTAATTCCAACAAACCATCAATCTTATCTTCCAGATCAATTTCGGAAGCGCCACACAGCATGCCCTGTGATTCCACGCCACGAAGCTTGCCTTTCTTGATTTTAAAATCACCTGGCAATACCGCACCAATGGTTGCCACAGGAGCTTTCATACCTGGGCGGACATTTGGCGCGCCACAGACGATCTGCAATGGCTCACCTGATCCAATATTGACTGTTGTCACACGTAAACGGTCTGCATCTGGATGCTGTTCTACCGTGAGAACTTCACCAACAACCACACCTATAAATGGTTTTGCCACGGGAGCAAGCTCATCAACTTCCAGACCCAACATGGTCAACTGATCAGAAAGTGTTTCACTATCAATAGCTGGATTGACCCAGGTGCGTAACCAATTTTCACTAATTTTCATCTGTATAAACCTTATTTAATCCTGAAAAAACTGTTAGGCAAATTGGCGTAAGAAACGCACATCATTTTGGTAGAACATACGCAAGTCATTGATGCCATAACGTAACATCGCAAAACGTTCCACCCCTAAACCAAAAGCAAAGCCCTTGTATTGATCAGGATCAATCCCTGCGGCACGCAGTACATTTGGATGCACCATGCCACAGCCCAAAACTTCCAACCAGCGACCGCGCTCATCCATGATATCCACTTCTGCACTTGGCTCAGTGAATGGGAAATAAGATGGACGGAAACGAACTTTCAGGTCTTTTTCAAAGAATTCATTGAGTAAGTTAATCAGCAAACCTTTTAACTCAGCAAAACTGGTATTTTCAGCAACGTATAACCCCTCAATCTGATGGAACATCGGTGAGTGGGTTTGATCTGAGTCACAACGGTAAACACGGCCTGGACACACGATACGAATCGGTGGCTGACTGGTTTCCATGGTACGAATCTGCACACCAGAAGTATGGGTACGCAGTAAATGTGTTGCGTCAAAATAGAACGTGTCATGCATGGCACGTGCTGGGTGATGGCCTGGAATATTTAAGGCTTCAAAGTTGTGATAGTCATCTTCAACTTCAGGACCATAAGCGATCTGGAAACCCGCCTTGGTAAAGAACTGGCAAATACGCTCCTGCACCTGGGTGACTGGATGGATACTTCCCATGCGTTGACCGCGACCAGGCAAGGTGATATCAATCGTTTCACTGGCAAGCTTTTGTGCAAGCTCAGCCTGCTGTAAGGTTGTTTGGCGTTCAGTCAAAGCAGCATTGATTGCTTCACGAACCGCATGAATCGCGGCACCTTGTACTTTGCGCTCTTCAGGATCCATTTTTCCAAGCGCTTTCGATTGCTCTGCAAGCTGGCTTTTCTTCCCTGTAAATTGCACACGGGCCTGGTCGAGTGCAGCAAGGTCTTGAGCCGCTGCAATGGCAGCAAGCGCTTCAGTGGTCAGGGCTTCCAGTGACATAGTAACTCTCAAAGCAACAAATTATAGAAATATAATAAAACGCTATAGTTTATCAGCTTTTTACCTGTTTTTTGAAGTTAAACGGCTGTTTAAATAGGGTACTTTTTCGGTGATCCTATCGCTACCGAATATCAAGATGAGGTAATGAAGTCAGCAAATTTTCGTAAAAAAACGATCAATATTTTAATAAAATGTATAAGATACCGATATCGTCAATGAGAAAGAATAACGATGGCGCTTGATCAAATCTGGAAACAACAGCTTACCCTGGTGAGCTATGGCAATGAATTTCTTGCAGGAAATCTCAATTTTAGCCGTTGGGTTGAACATCCTATTTTTGATCACCAATGTTTGACTTTCCGCGACCTGTTATCACAACATTTACTGGCACAGCACTTCCAGATTTGGCTGGAGGGGCTGAAAAAACAGGGCGTTACCAAACTCAGTCTACACTTATCCATTTTATTAAATGAAGAGCAAAACCCAAACCCCAATGTTGAGCTACTTCCCTTTGCACACTTTATGATCAGCCATCAGGCCAATAAAAAAACTGCATGGATTTGCGGGCAGGAACTGGCTGAATGGTATAACAGTGACAATGAGTTTGAAGTACCTGTTTCACAGAAAATCACACTGGGCCAGGAAACTTTTTGGGGGTATGAACTGAATGACAAACTTGTCAAAAAAATAAATGCTGATTTACAAAATGTGAATTGGAACGATGTAGTGGTTTTTCTGGAACGTGAGCTTTTTGACAGCAAATATGCCCAGCATTTTCCTGAACCAGCACAACAAGACTTTCCATTTTATGGCTATAAGGTTGATCCCACCCATCTTTCAAGCCAGCAGCTTGCATTGATTCCAACGGATTATCCAGCAGATTGCGCCCACCGTTTATTACATCGCACCCAGGCCCTAGCCAACTACCTGGAAGAAAAAAGACGCCACCCCTATCATGATTCAGGTGAGCTGATTGACCCTGAGGAGCAGATCAATTTACGCAACTTTGCCCAGAAAACCGATGACCTATTTGCCAAGCTGATTGTTAAGACAGCCAACCACTATCAAACTGCACAGCTCACTCCTGAACCTGAAATTATCGACAGAACCATGGAAACATCACAGCATTTTAATCAGGCTCACCAGCATAAGGTTGGAACATCTGGTGTGATTAAGTTGATTATTCTCACGGTGATTATCTGTATCTGTGCTTACTATTTTGGGCTGTAACTATAAGCAATAAAACAACCTGCCTACACGCAATCTGGTTTTTCTTTTATTGATCAAAAAGTTGGTTTAATTTTTATAATCACCTTATGTCCGCCATCATGCTGATTGACAATGTGATGTACATTTTCAATTTCACCCTCAACTTCAGCGTCTGGCCCATAAAAAATTCGAATGGTTTCACCCTTTCTTGGCAAAATGGTCAGTTCTGTTTCAAATGCACCTTGCTGCAATCCCTCTACACTCACTAGCATATCTTTACCCCTATCTTGTTTTCTTTTACTGTAAAAAGATTCAAGGGTAAATGTCCAATCAAACGTGTTAGGGTTGTGTAAGCTCTATTTATATTTAATCTCTGTTTATTCTTTAAATTTAATCATCTAAAAATAAAAAAGACCGCTAAAAAACGGCCTTCCTTGAATCTCTAAGCTTATGCAGCTAATGCACCTTTAGCTTTTTCAGCCAAAGCAGCAAATGCAACCGCATCATGCATAGCGATGTCAGCTAATACGCGACGGTCGATGATCACTTGAGCTTTTTTCAAGCCATCGATCATACGGCTGTATGACAAACCGTTTTGACGAGCACCAGCATTGATACGCGCAATCCATAAAGCACGGAATTGACGTTTCTTTTGACGGCGGTCACGGTAAGCATATTGACCAGCTTTGATTACCGCTTGGAACGCTACGCGATAAACGCGTGAACGAGCACCATAGTAACCTTTAGCGCGAGCAAGAATTTTTTTGTGACGACGATGAGCCACTACACCACGTTTTACACGAGCCATTTATAATCTCCTTAGATGTATGGGCACATAGCACGAACTGATGCAACGTCACTTACGTGAACCATTACACAACCGCGCAATTGACGGATACGCTTAGCAGATTTTTTGGTCAAAATGTGGCGCTTGAATGCTTGTTTGCGCTTGAAACCGTTTGCAGTCGCTTTAAAGCGTTTAGCTGCACCACGGCGAGTTTTTAACTTAGCCATAGTAACCTCTTTTGGGCACCTGTTCGGCACGTTTGCACTATTACAAATCGACCTGCAGGTAAGGAGTGCAGTATCATATAGCATCTACACATAAAACAAAAGCAAAATGCTCATTTTTTGATAATACCCTATCCTTTTTCTCCAAACGTTATTTCCCATAATTAATTCTCAAATTATGAGAAACATCCACAAAACCAGCGCTTATAATATATGCAAATTCTCACCCTCCAATTAATATGAATATACAGAATGATTCATTTGCGGCATTAAGGTATCGGGATTTCTCCATTGTCACCATCAATCAATTTTGCCTGACACTTGCTATCTTGATTCAGGAAATCATTGTTGCCTATTCGCTTTACCAGATTACCCGTGACCCACTGACACTTGGTTTTATTGGACTTGCAGAGGCAATTCCATTCATTACCCTGTCTTTATGGGGCGGTTATTTTGCAGATAAGCTGAATAAACAGACCATCATGAAAGTATGTTTATTCTTTGCGATTCCTCTCCCTTTGGTTCTTTGGGGACTTTTCCATTTACATGGTTTAGATAAAATTGGCATTACAACATTGTCTTGGGGAATTTATGCAGTCATTTTTGCCCTGGGAACCATTCGTGGTTTCTATAACCCCTCTGCCACGTCATTAAAGCCATTCCTGATTCCACGCGAACTGTATGCCAATGGTGCAACATGGACCACGATTGGCTGGCAAAGTGGTGTCATTATTGGCCCAATGCTGGGTGGTTTTATGCTGGCCTTTCTTGGACGTGAAACCAGCTTCTTTGCAGTCACGGCATTATTAGCCACTTGTTTTGTACTGATTAACCTATTACAGAAACGTACTTTCCCCAAAATGGAAACAGAGAATGTTCTGCAAAGCCTTACTGATGGTTTCCGCTTTATCTGGAAAACCAAAATTGTACTCTGGGCGATTTCTCTTGATCTGGTTTCTGTATTATTTGGTGGTGTGATTGCCCTACTGCCGATCTTTGCCGAAGAAATTCTAAAAGTAGGCCCCGAGGGCTTAGGCTATTTAAGAGCAGCTCCATCAATCGGTGCACTTGTCACCATGATTGTACTCACCAAATTCCCACCTATGCATCATGCTTGGCGTAACATGCTACTAGCTGTTGCTGGCTTTGGTGTGTTTACGATCCTATTCGCATTCTCAAACAATATGTGGCTATCCCTGTTTGCTCTCGCGATGACGGGTGCCTGTGATAGTATTTCGGTTGTTGTTCGTCAAACTGTATTGCAAATTTTCCCACCAGAAAACATGCGCGGTCGTGTCGCTGCAGTAAATGGCATGTTTGTTTCTTCCAGCAATGAACTCGGTGCTTTTGAATCTGGTTTAGCAGCAAAATATTTAGGAACCATCACAGCGACAATCTTTGGTGGTTGTATGACACTTGCTGTAGTCACTTATTGCTGGTTTAAAACCAGTGACCTATTTAAGGTGGATATTACCAAAGGTTCTGACCACTGAATTCACGCTATAGGATCTAAAGGGAAAGAGATAAATATCTTTCCCTTTAAGGCTTAAAAAACACCCAGATATAAAATATATAAAGCGAGATAACGTCCACCCTTGGCAATGGTTACAATCAACAGAAATCGCCAAAAGCTTTCTTTCATCAGTCCTGCAATTAAGGTAATTGGATCCCCAATCACTGGGGTCCAACTCAATAATAAAGAATAAAAACCATATTGATGATAAATTCGTTGTGCCTGCCCTAAGCGTTTTTCTGAAACAGGAAACCATTTTTTATCCTTGAAATACTCGATTTTCAGCCCCAACCACCAGTTCACACAGGAACCCAGCACATTGCCCAATGTTGCCACCAATAAAAGATAGAAAGGGTTGGACAGTCCCTGTACCAGCAGTGTCATGAGCACGGCTTCAGACTGTAAGGGGAGTAAAGTGGCAGCCCCAAAAGCAGAGATGAACAACAACCAATAGCTCATGAGGCTTAAACTTGCTTAATAAAGATTATACTTTTATGGATAATGCTTTCTGTATTGCAGGTCGAGCAACTAAGCGCTCGATATAGTCCTGAACATAAGGATAATCTTCCAGTTGAATCCCTTGCCATTCATGGCGCAATGCCCAAGGCAAAATTGCCATATCTGCAATTGAATATTCACCTGCAACAAATTTCTGGCCAATCAACTGCTTGTTTAACACGCCATACAAACGCTTGGTTTCATTGA
Organism: Acinetobacter sp. GD03645; assembly: GCF_029845285.1. Lineage (NCBI taxonomy): Bacteria > Pseudomonadati > Pseudomonadota > Gammaproteobacteria > Moraxellales > Moraxellaceae > Acinetobacter > Acinetobacter sp. GD03645. Next base: position 31,053 of record NZ_JAOCLL010000010.1, read on the forward strand.
CATAGCGATCAATTGCATAAGGGATACGTTCTGGCGCAAATTTGTTGAAATGGTGATTTTGCCCAAGCATGGGGCCAAAGCCCCCCATTTGCCACATCAGCCATTGTTCAACCTCAACCCTTTCCTGCTCATCCGTTGGATAGAACAAACCTGTCTTTCGGCCCAGATACTGTAGGATTGCACCAGACTCAAATACCGAGATCGGCGCATTTCGTGGGCCATTCTGGTCAACAATTGCTGGAATTTTATTATTAGGGGAAATCTTTAGGAAGTCTGGCTGAAACTGATCATTTTCCAGAATATTGATCGGATAGATTGTATATTCAAGTCCCATTTCTTCCAGGGCAATTGTGATTTTATGCCCATTTGGAGTACCCCAATAATACAGGTCAATCATTTATATTACCTATTCATCGTTATCTTGATTGTTGTTGCGTTATAGCATGTTTCATGGTTATTGATCAGCAGTCAGGCACGAAAAGAAACAATAAAAAAGCACCGCATATTGCGGTGCCTTTTCTCAAGAAAAATTACTTTTTCTTTTTCGGACCAAGTAACATGCCCATTTGACGACCTTCCATTTTTGGAGGTTGTTCAACTACACCGAACTCAGCAACATCAGCCTCAATTTTCTGTAACTGGGCCAAACCAAGCTGTTGGTGTGCCATTTCACGACCACGGAAACGCAAGGTAATTTTCACCTTATTCCCTTCTTCAAGGAAACGTAAAATTGCACGCAATTTTACCTGATAATCACCGACATCCGTTGCAGGACGTAACTTGATTTCTTTCACTTGCACTTGATGCTGTTTTTTCTTCGCATCTTTTTGCTTTTGCTTCAAGTCAAATAAGTGCTTGTTGTAATCCATGATTTTACAAACAGGTGGTTCTGCGTTCGCAACAATCTCAACCAGGTCAAGATCGGCTTCCTCAGCAGCACGCAACGCTTCACTTAATGAAACGACTCCCTTTTGTTCTCCATCTGCGGCAACGAGACGTACTTCTTTTGCACGAATCTCGTCATTAATCGCAGGACGGTTACTTTTAGCACCTTGTTGTTGGTTACGGTCAGGCTGTTTAATCTTTATTACTCCACAATGTACCGGCCACGTTCGGCGACGGCAGATTTCACCAAGTCAATAAATGCATCTACTGACATAGTACCTAAATTTTTTCCTGAGCGGGTACGCACATTCACCGTTCCCTCTTCCACTTCCCGATCACCGAGAACCAAGAGGTAAGGAATACGCTCCAGGGTACGCTCACGAATCTTAAATCCGATTTTTTCATTTCTCAAGTCGGAAATGGCACGAAGCCCATTTTGCTTGAGTTTTGCGACCACCTGCTCACATGCCTCAGCCTGTGAATCGGTAATGTTCATCACACAGGCCTGAACAGGTGCAAGCCAAGGTGGCATGAAACCCGCATAGTGTTCAATTAGTATACCAATAAAACGCTCAAAACTGCCAAGAATTGCGCGATGGAGCATGACTGGATGATCACGGTCATTGTCCTCAGTCACGAAAGTCGCCTCAAGGCGTTCTGGCATATTCGGGTCACATTGAATTGTACCGCATTGCCATACACGACCTAAACAGTCTTTCAGTGAAAATTCAATTTTCGGACCATAGAATGCACCCTCACCAGGTTGCAACTCCCACGGTAGACCTGCGGCATCTAGGGCATCAGCCAAGGCCTTTTCCGCAGTATCCCACATTTCCTCACTGCCCACGCGCTTTTCTGGACGTGTAGACAACTTCATTTGAATGTCTTCAAAACCAAAGTCTTTATATACTGCCAAAGTCAGTTGAATAAAGTCTGAAACTTCCTGCGCAATCTGGTCCTTGGTACAGAAAATATGTGCATCATCCTGGGTAAAGCCACGTACACGCATAATGCCATGTAATGAACCCGATGGCTCATTGCGGTGACAAGAACCAAACTCAGCTAAACGTAATGGCAACTCACGGTATGATTTTAAGCCCTGATTAAAGACCTGTACATGGCAAGGGCAGTTCATTGGCTTCACCGCATAATGGCGGTTTTCCGAATGGGTGGTAAACATGTTTTCTGCATAGTTTGCAGCATGTCCCGATTTTTCCCATAGAATCAGGTCGACAATTTGTGGTGTCTTGATTTCCTGATAGCCATTATCCTGCTGAACCTTACGCATGTACTGTTCAAGTACCTGATAAATGGTCCAGCCATTTGGGTGCCAGAACACCATACCTGGCGCCTCTTCCTGCATGTGGAACAGGTCTAAAGCCTTGCCAATTTTACGGTGGTCACGCTTTTCAGCTTCTTCAATACGCTTGATATAGGCAGCTAACTGTTTTTTATCAGCCCAAGCCGTACCATAAATACGTTGTAGCTGTTCATTTTTCGCATCACCACGCCAGTAAGCACCTGAAATCTTGGTGAGCTTGAATGATTTTAGGAATTTTGTGTTGGGTACGTGCGGACCACGGCACATATCCAGATAATCCTGATGGTAGTACAGGCCCATTTGTGTTTCATTCGGCATGTCTGCAATCAGGCGTAACTTGTATTCTTCACCACGTTCAGTAAATTCAGCAATGACCTCATCACGTGGCGTCATCTTTTTAATGACATCATAATCCTGATCAATGAGCTGTTTCATACGCTCTTCAATCGCCGCCATATCATCCAGTGTAAATGGACGCGGCATCCAGATGTCGTAGTAGAAACCTTCCTCGATCACAGGACCGATCACCATTTTCGCCTCTGGAAACAGTTGCTTAACCGCATGTCCTACAAGGTGCGCACATGAGTGACGAATGATATCTAGACCATCTTCATCTTTCGGGGTAATAATTTGAACTGTTGCATCTTCTGTGATTAAGTCACAGGCATCCACCAAACGATCATTGATACGTCCCGCAACGGTATTTTTTGCAAGGCCTGGACCAATGCTTTGAGCAAGTTCCATCACGGAAATCGGATGATCAAACTGTTTCTGATCACCATTTGGTAAGGTAATGATTGGCATAATAAAATCCTTAAGGAGTGATGCCCCGCACAATGGAGCATATCACCGCGAGATTATGTATTGAGGCGGACCTCAAAAGATAAAAAACGGCGGATAAAAAAGTATCCAAGATTTTACACAGGTTTAGATGCGGATGAAACCTTTGAATCAGAAAAATACAGGAACAATCAAGGAATCGTCTCATACTAAAGCCTAAATGAATTAGACTGGGCGAAACACTATGTTGGTGTGAATATAAATAAACATGACAAGAACAGCAATGGAGCAGTACACATGGTCAGTGCATATGATGAGTTACCACGAACACCAGCAAATTTTGTTGCCTTATCACCGTTGCGCTACCTGGAGCGTGCCGCCTACATTTATCCAAATCAGGCAGCCATTATTCATGGTGAACGTCAACTTACATGGCAACAGACCTATCAGCGCTGCCGCCAGTTTACGCATCAGTTAACCCTGTTGGGAATTCAAAAGAATGATACCGTTTCGGTGTTGTTGCCAAATGTCCCTGCCATGATTGAGGCACATTTTGCTGTGCCAATGGCAGGCGCGGTACTGAACACACTGAATACCCGCCTTGATGCCAAAACCATTGCCTTTATGCTGGCACATGCCGAGGCAAAAGTGCTTTTGGTTGATCCAGAGTTCCGTCAGGTTGCCGAGGAAGCACTTGCCCTTGTGCCACAAAATATTATTGTGATTGATGTTTTTGACCATGAGTTTGAGGGTGAACAGGTTGCAATCGGCCAGTATGAATATGAGTCGTGGCTGGCACAGGGCGACCCCGATTTTGAATGGCTGTTACCACAGGACGAATGGGATGCGATTAGCCTCAACTATACCTCTGGTACAACAGGTAATCCTAAAGGCGTGGTCTACCATCATCGTGGAGCCTACCTAAATGCAGCCAGCAATATTCTGGCCTGTGGCATGAAACCCCGTGCGGTGTATCTGTGGACATTGCCATTATTCCACTGTAATGGCTGGTGTTTTGCCTGGTCAATTGCCGCCAGTGGTGGCACTAATATCTGTTTACGCAGGGTTGATCCTGCATTAATCTTTAAATATATCGCTGAGTATAAGGTCGATTATTTCTGTGGTGCACCGATTGTGCTGTCCATGCTCATCAATACTCCTGCTGAACAGAAAACTGCTTTTGATCATCATGTGGAAGTGATGGTCGCGGGTGCTGCGCCACCTGTAGCGATCATCGAAGGAATGCGCAATATCGGCATCAACGTCAACCACGTTTATGGCTTGACCGAAACCTACGGCCCATCAGCACTATGTGCATCACAGGCTGGCTGGAGTGATTTATCTATTCAGGAGCAAGCGCAGCTTCATTCACGCCAAGGCGTACCATACCCATTGCAAGACAGTATGCGCGTGCTCGATCCTGAGACCATGCAGCCTGTACCGAATGATGGACAGACCATGGGTGAAATCATGTTCCGTGGCAACATCGTCATGAAAGGCTACTTAAAAAATCCACAGGCAACCGAGGAGGCATTTAAAGGTGGCTGGTTCCATACAGGGGATTTGGCGGTTTGCCATCCTGACGGTTATGCCAAGATTACCGATCGCTCCAAGGATATTATTATCTCAGGTGGCGAAAACATTTCCTCTCTGGAAGTGGAAGATGTGCTCTATCGCCACCCTGCCGTACTCACCGCAGCGGTTGTGGCAAAACCAGATCAACGCTGGCAGGAGGTACCATGTGCCTTTATTGAATTAAAACAGGGCGCATCCGCATCGACTGAGGAAATCATTGCCCATTGCCAGAAAGAACTGGCCCGATTTAAAGTACCCAAGGATGTGGTGATTACCGACATTCCCAAAACATCGACAGGGAAACTACAGAAATTTATTTTAAGGGAATGGGCGAAACAACGTGCAACGGGAGATTTTGGAAATTAACGCCCTAAAAGCAAAAGAAGTTTCTTTCGAAACTTCTTTTTGGAGCTTTAACCCTGATCTGATAACAAGGCCACTTGCTGTACATAGTTCACAAACTTGCGTTTAGAGGCTTCAAGCTCCTCCTCACTGACCTGCTGCTTGATATCCCGATGGATACGCAGTACATGCTGGCGTAGGGTATGACGTTCAGAGGCGTTAAACACCTTGCTGAACTCGTTAATAATTGGATCACCCTGATCAATCATTCGGTCTACCCAACGCATCAACTGCATTTGTTTCTTCGCGCCCTGCTGCGGCGTTAAATAGGATAAAATGGTGCTTTCATCCTCATTGCGAAGCAACTTGCCCACACGCTGGAACTGGCGACGACGTGCCTCAAATGAGCTGATCTTCTGCACTTCAAGCAATGCGTCAATTAGGCGCTCATCGACAGGAAGTTTTTGAATCTGCTTTGGATTGAGTTGAGCCAGTTGCTCACCCAAGGCTGCCATACGCTGAACCGCCTTTTTTTGCTCAGTTCGACTCGCACGCCCTTCTAATGACTCAAAATCTTCATCGGTATAACGCTGGGGTCCACGTGCCACGATTACTCTGCCTCGTAAAATTTTGCTGCGAACAGCGTTTGAATTTCTTCCAGTGCCTTGTCTTCATCGGCACCGTCAATCACCAGTCTCAGTGTGGTGCCCTTTCCTGCACCCAACATCAACAATGACATAATATTCTTTGCATCAACCAGTTTGTCGCCCTTGCCAATTTGAATGGAGGAACGAAACCTGGTGGTCACCTCGATCAGTTTACCAGATGCACGCGCGTGTAAGCCGAGTTTATTAATTACATCAATTGTTGTGTCTATCATGACCAGTGCTTCATTTCTCTATGTAAGATTTGGACAGTCCATTTTGCCTCAAGGGCCTGCTTGAGTCTATCCACAATATAAACCGAACGGTGCTGCCCACCCGTACATCCCACTGAAATGGTCATGTAATGGCGATGCCCCTCTGCGAAAGCGGGCAACCACTTTTCCAGAAAGCAATAGATATCCTCAAACATCTCGTTGGTTTGCTGACTACCCTCTAAAAAGCGGCGCACAGGTTCATCCAAACCTGAAAAACGGCGCAGTTCCAAATCCCAGTGTGGATTAGGCAGATGACGTACATCAAACACATAATCCGCATCCAGCGGAATGCCATGCTTATAGCCAAATGATTGCAGTATCACGATCAACTTGTCTGACTGCCCCAGTTTGGACAGCAGGATATGCTTTAAATCATGGACACTTTTATCTGTGGTATCAATATGGACGGTGGAACGGAACTGGATCGGAATCAGAAGCTGTTTTTCTTCCTGTATGCACTGCAACAGGCTGTTAAAACGGTTTGCCAACGGATGCGGCCTACGTGAGGCGCTAAAGCGGGAAACCAGATCCTGATCTTGGGTGGTCAGGTAAATGATATCGACCGTACCATGTTTTTGCAATTGTTCAAAAACATGGTCAAACTCCTGCATATCGGCACGGGTGCTACGGATATCAACGCCCAGAGCCAACTGCTCAAGATTATTCTCATGATCCAGTTTTGACACAATTTCAGGCAACAACGCCAAAGGCAGATTATCTATACAGTAATAGCCCAGGTCTTCAAGCACCTGTAATGCAGAGGATTTTCCTGAGCCTGATTGTCCTGTCACGATAAGAATACGCTTCATGGCGTTTACCCTTTTTATTTTCTAGTTTTAAGTCTTAAAGTCGACCTGTAGGTTATCGATCAAACGCGTTGTACCCAGTTTTGCCGCAACAAATAAAACCACGTTTCGATCAAATTGCTCAATTGGCTGTAAATTTGTTTGACGGGCCTCCACATAATCGACAACAAAGCCTGCCTGTGTCAATTGGTTGGAGATACTTTCCAGTACCTGCGCAAGTGCCTGCCCCTCATGCAGTTGCTGTTCGGCTTGCTTGAGCAGTTGGTAAATCGTGGGTGCAATGGCGCGTTGCTGTTCAGACAAATAACCATTGCGGGAACTTAAAGCCAAACCATCTTCAGCACGGACAATTGGCACACCAATCACTTCCAGTGGCATGTTCAGGTCCTGTACCAACTGGCGAATGACCGCCAGCTGCTGGTAGTCCTTTTGCCCAAAGAACGCGAAATCAGGCTGTACGATGTTGAACAGCTTGGTCACCACAACCGCCACACCGTCAAAATGGCCAGGACGTGACTTGCCACACAGGTCATCGGTAATCTGACCGACACTGATATTGGTCAAGCGTGGCTGCGTGCCATACATCTGCTCTACAGAGGGTGCGAAAATGATGTCGCAACCCACATCCGCCAGTAAACGGCTATCCTGCTCCAGGGTACGTGGATAGCTGTCAAAGTCTTCACCTGCGCCAAACTGGATCGGATTGACAAAGATGCTGACCACCACCACATCACAGATTTTCTTTGCGGCGCGCACCAAGGTCAGGTGACCTTCATGCAGGTTGCCCATGGTCGGTACAAAACCAATCAGTTTTTTTGTGCTGCGCGCAGGAGCAAGTGATGCGGTCAAGCCTTGTATGGTTGTTTCTGTTTTCATGGATTACAGCTCAACTTGAAAAGTATGTTCTTTTGCAGGGAAAGACTGGTCCTGAACAGCGGCATGATAGGCCTTAAAGGCATCCAGAATTGCGGTTTCACCAGACTGTTCTTTCATAAAGTTACGCACAAATCGTGCAACACGTCCAAAGGTTAAACCAAGCATGTCCTGTACCACCAATACCTGACCATCGGTTTCATTGCCCGCGCCAATCCCAATCACAGGAGTATTTGGAAATAACTCAGCAATTTCCTTGCCGAGTTGTGCGGGAACACATTCAAGTAATAAAACAGCAGCACCAGCATCCACCACTGCCTGACAGTCTGCAATCAGTTGATCCGCAGCTTCACGTGTTCTGGCTTGCAGTTTATAGCCACCAAACACATGCACTGATTGAGGTGTTAGACCCAAATGCACACAGACAGGGATTCCATTACGGGTCAACACCTGCACCAGCTCACCTAACCATGCGCCACCCTCGATCTTGACCATTTGTGCGCCAACCTGCATCACCGCCTTGGCACTTTTCAGGCCATCTTCCAGCGTTGCATAGCTCATAAACGGCAGGTCTGTCATGATCAATGCATGTGAATTACCACGACGCACAGCCGCTGTATGGTAGGCCATGTCTTCAACCGTCACGGGAAGTGTGGAGTCTCGGCCCTGAATCGCCATTCCCAGAGAATCACCGATTAAAATCGTATCAATTTCAGCCAATTCCATCGCTTTCGCCATACTTGCATCGTAGCAGGTGAGGCATGAGAACTTGCGTCCCTCGGCTTTAAACTTTCTTAAGTCACTTAGACTAATCATGATGATGTCCTCTACAGGCGTTTCCAGAACGAAACAGTCTTAAGCGTTTGCCCAAGACTGGTCTGCGATTACAGTCAAGCTTGCTTGCTGCACCAGTTCTAAATCTTTTAATGGATGGCCATTTAACTGTAAATGGGCATCGAGGTCCAACAAGGGAATAACCACAAAATCACGATCTAAAATACCGATATGCGGTACGGTTAAACGCTCATCTTGAATCTGCTGCTGACCATAGATCAGTAAATCCAGGTCAAGGGTGCGTTCTCCCCAGCGTCGCAAACGGACTCGACCCGCCTCTTGCTCAAACTGTTGTAGTTGATCCAGTAAGGCTAAAGGCTCAAGTGCTGTATCCAGTTGCACAACCGCATTTAAATAATTGGGTTGATCCTGTGGACCCATCGGTGGGCTTTGATAGAGTTGGGAAACCTGAACTGGCCCCAAACCTGCCAACTTGGCAACCGCTTCACGCAAAATCTGCTGCGAATCACCGAGGTTACTTCCCAACCCAATATACGTGCGAATGGTCATTGCGTTGGCCCAAAAACCACTTGGCTTAAATCACGTTTTACCCGTTTGCGCTTGAGAATTGGATGATCAGCACCAACCTGACTGGAATCACTTGATACCTTTTCCGTAAAACGGGGAGTGAACTCATCCGACCTGACACGTTCTTTTCTGCCACGACGACTTCTTGGCTCAGGCACATTGACCAAAGGCTCAATTTCTGTCACTTTGGGCTCATCAACAACCTCAGTGGCCTTGCGACGGCTTTTACTGCGTTGGCGGTTATACTGGCGAATCGCGATTTCTTTTTGGTCAGTGGTCATTTCCTGATAGGATTCCCACCACATGCCCATGCCCTCGGTACTGCTATCACCCGATTTTTCACGCAGCAGCAGGAAGTCAAAGCCTGCACGGAAACGCGCATGTCCAGCCAAGGCTTCGATCTGCTGTGGTTTTGGATTGAGCAAACGGGTTTGCATTTCCCATACTTCACGAATAAAGGTTTCAGCAAAACGCGGAATGATGGTACGGGTTGCCTGACGTTTCAGCACATCAAGCCCTGCCTGTGCGCGTGCCTCTGCTGGTACCACACCTTTATTTAGATAAAAATCACAACGTTCCAGAAATGGTTTCCATAACAACACCGCATAGAAAAAAGCGGGGTTGATGGTTTTGCCAATTTGAATCCGTTGGTCAGTATTTTTTGCCGCACGCTCAATAAAGGCAGTAAGGTTTGGTGGAATTTCAGCAAACAACTGTTTCCAAACACCAAACTCAATCAGCATTGGTAAAACCTGAGTCAGATGCCCCATGGTAAATAGTTTTTGTGACTCGTCATATAAACGGTGCGGAGAGACATCCCGCAGCAACTGCGTCATCTCGACACTGAAAACATCAAGAATGGATTGGTCAATCTGGAAATTCAGTTTTGCGGCAAAACGTAAGGCCCGCAGCATGCGTACAGGGTCTTCCTCAAAACGCTGGGCAGGCTCCCCCAGAAAACGTAGGGTACGGGTTTTAATATCATCAACCGCATGGCAAAAATCAAGTACGATGCCTTTACGGGGCTGGTAATACAGGGTATTGATCGAAAAATCTCGACGAGCAAAGTCTTGCTCAATCGTTCCCCAGTTATTGTCACGAAGAATCATTCCAGATGCACTGGTGACTGCCTTTTTCGGAGGTGCACGGAAAGTCGCCACCTCAATCAGCTCACGGCCTGAGTAGACATGCGCCAACTCAAAACGCCGTCCAATAATTCGGCAACGTCGCCCAAAAACTTCTTTCACCTGAGCTGGGGTGGCATTGGTGACTGCGTCAAAATCCTTTGGATTAAGACCTAACATCATATCGCGAACACCGCCACCCACAATATATGCCTCATAGCCAGCTTTGTTCAGGCTATCAATCACATCGAGAATTGAGGGGGGAAGTTGAACTGTGGACAGACCACATTTTGACGCGCGCAAGGTTTGCAAAAGACAGTGTCTCCTACGTCAGGACGTAAATAACAATTTGTCGCTAATCATAGCTCCAACCCACACAAAGGGCAATTTATTCTGTTGAAGTTTCAACATATCCCTCTGCTTAAAAATCAGAAATACTTCAAAATTTCACTTAAAGCATCAGCCGTGCCTTGTTTTTTTCCAGCAACTTTGGCCCAATCCCTTTCACATTCACTAATTCATCAACTGTTTTAAATCCGCCATTCTTTTGGCGATATTCCACAATGGCCTGAGCCTTTTTCTCGCCTACACCATTCAGGGTCTGTAACTGCTGTAGATTCGCCTGATTTAAGCTAATTTTATCGCCCTGATGATTTACAGAAGATGAAACTGACTTTGAACTGGACTGCTGTGTTGGGCGTGATAAATAATAATTGTTGTTGGACTGCTTCGCCAATTGCTGATCACGTGCCTGCTGCTGGGCTTTCCACTGGTCATAAGACTGGTCAAACTGCTGTGCATGCAGATGGGAAAAGCATCCCAGACATAAAAGAATAAATAAAACAGCCTTATGTTTGCTGTGCGGATGTGGCAAGGTCATTGGTTTTCCCCTCAAGTTTTAATTGTCGTTTTGCTTGCTCCCAAAGTTCATCCATTTCTGCCAAACTCATTTCCTGCAAGTCTTTGTGTTGTCGTTGTGCCTGTTGTTCAATAAAAGCAAAGCGGCTTCTAAATTTGTGAATCGTCGCCAACAAGGCGGTCTCACTCGACAGCCCAAGTTTACGTCCTACATTGATTAAAGAAAATAGACAGTCGCCAAATTCTTCTTGTATTTTATCAACTTCCTGCGTTGCAATCGCCTCCTGTAATTCTTCCAGTTCTTCATCCAGCTTTGCATAGGCATCTTTTACCGTTTCAAAATCGAATCCAAGCTGGGCCGCTTTGTTCTGAATCTCATGTGCCTGCACTAAGGCAGGTGCATGCTTGACCTCATCCAGACGTGACTGTGGTTTGCCCTGCTTTTCCTGCTGCTTGATCTGTTTCCATAATTCACTGACCTGCTCAGGGTTTAGGTTTTGATAGTGTTCCGACTGAAACACATGCGGATGACGGCGGATCAGTTTTTCACCAATCGCATCGACCACATCATGAAAATTAAATGCACCCTGCTCACTGTACATTTGCGACTGGAACACCACCTGTAGCAATAGGTCACCCAGCTCATTTCGGATTTCACCTACATCGCCCTCCCGAATGGCCGCCTCCACCTCATAGGCTTCCTCAATCGCATAACGGGTCAGGCTTTCAGGTGTTTGCTGCTGATCCCATGGACATTTTTGTCTTAATTCCTGCATGATTGCCAATAACTTTTCCATGATGATCTCCAAACTAGGTGCAGCGAAATTGTTGCAGCAGCAAACTGCTTATGCGTAATATACACGGATTCAAAAAATATCAAGATAAAGCAAGGGAAAGCAATGCAACAGAGTGTTTTTATCAGTGGGGCTGCACAGGGAATTGGTGCTGAAATTGCGCGTTTATTTCACAACAATGGCTATAAAGTTGGTATATACGATATTAATGAAGAACAGGCAAACGCTCTGGCAAAAGAACTGGGCGACAATGCCAAAGCGGGCTATCTGGATGTCAGCAATTATCGCCAGTGGCAAATGGCACTACAGGAGTTTAAAAACTGGGCAGGTGAGCTGAATATTTTAGTGAATAATGCGGGAATTCTATATTCTGGCGCATTTGAAAATACCCCGATTCAATCCCATCACCGTACGATGGATATTAATGTCAAAGGGGTTTTAAATGGCTGCCATACCGCATTGGCGCATCTACAAAAATCCAGTTTTGCCCGAGTGATTAATCTCTCCTCAGCCTCAGCGATTTATGGTCAGGCTGATTTAGCCTCCTACTCCGCCAGTAAATTTGCTGTACGTGGTTTAACCGAAGCACTGGATGTGGAATGGCAGAAATATAATATCCGCGTACTTGATGTCATGCCGTTATTTGTACAGACCAATATGGTCAAGAATATGGATGCGGGCAGCATCCAGAACATTGGGGTGGACTTAACCCCTGACGATGTGGCAAAACAGGTGCTGCATTTGGCTCAGCAAAAGGATCACGCCCTGATTCCAACCCATACGCCAGTAGGGATAAAAACCAAACTGATGTACCAGCTTTCCAGCATTAGTCCTCAGTTTTTAAATCGACTTACCAATATCTTTTTATCAAAAAGGTAAATTCAAATGAAGTCATTCATCCAAATATTCAATTTGGATGAATCGAATTAAATAATATCTTTCAAAAACTTATATAGATTAAAATTATTTTTAGATTGAATACCAATTAAATAACCATGTTAACATCTGTTAAAAAATTAAAACATTTTGTATATTTGCGAAAAATTTTTATAGATTGTGTTTTTTTGTAAAAGGGGTTTTACATGTCATCTTCATTGGCGAAATCAAGAGTTTCGTTATTCATCATGGGTTGTTTAAGTTTCTCCAGCCTTACATTAACCACTCAAACACAGGCTGGTTTATTTGATAGTTATACCGATACAGCGCAAAGTTTTCGCTCATCGCTGACCCAACCCCTTAATACCTCAACACAGGAATTATTTCAGAAAAAAGCCAAAAGTAATGACGCTGCATTATATCTACTGGAAAAAGCCCGTTTAGAACAGGCCAACCAACAATATGAAGCCAGTAAGCAAACCTTTGAAAACGCATTTGCCTTATTGGACGAACAAAATAACAAGGCCACCATCAGCGCATCCAAACTGGGTTTCAAGGCTCTTTCCCTTGTAACCAATGACAGTGTTTCTCCTTACAAAATCCCAGAATACGAGCAGGTGTTGGCGCATGTGTATCAGGCGATCAATTATCTGGCGTTAAACAATACCGAGGGTGCCAGTGTGGAAATGCGCGTGGCCCAGCGTATTCAACGGGAAATTGAACTGGCTCACAGCAAGGAAGCAGAAAAAGCCGCTGCAAAGGCACAGGAGAGTGATGCTCCTCCAGCAGAATATGACGAAGCATTGGCAGGTCTCGACACCATCGCGGGTAAAGTGAAGAATACCTACCAGAATGCCTATGCTTTCTATATGGCAGCAACCTTATGGGAAGCACTGGGTGAAAAAAATGACGCGCTGGTGGACTATAAGAAAGCCTATGAATTACAGCCCAATGATTTTATCAAGAATGACGTGAAACGTCTGGACACAACAACAGGCAAAGCCAGTGCGCAATACCCTGTGATTATTTTTCTGGAACAGGGCCTCGTTCCACAAAAGATTTCCTCCACCCTCGCGATTCCAACCACAAATGGTTTGGTCAATGTCTCATTTGCCAGCTATGATCCAACAACCTATGTTGCGCCAAGCCAAATTGATGTGTCAGTGAATGGCAAGACTGTGGCAAATACCGCATTACTTACCGATATTGGTGCCTTGGCGGTAAAAACCCTCAAGGAAAACATTGCGGCCAACCTCACCACCCAGATTGCGCGTTCAACCGCCAAGTATGCGGTGCAAAAAGAACTGGGCAATCGTTTAGGGGTATTGGGCCAACTTGCAGGCAACGTGTATAACACAGCCACTGAAAAAGCGGATGTACGGGCATGGAACACCTTGCCAAGCAATGCACAGGTCACCCGACTCTCACTTCCTGCTGGCAGCCATACCATCCAGCTTAAAAACAACTACGCAAATCAAAGCATCAATATTGAAGTAAAACCAAACCAGACCACTTTTATCCGTGGTATTGAAACCAACCAACAAATCGTTGCTGATAGTTTCAGCATTGCAAAATAATGACTTGAGTAAAACATTATGAAAAAACTGCTTTTACCTATAATCCTGTGTGGCTCTGCCCTTGGGCTCACCGCATGTACAGCACCAAATGCCATGCGTACACAAACAGACCCTGCAACGGGTGCAAGCAATGTCAGAACAATGACCAGCAACCCGATACTGGCAACACGCATTGGGGTCAACCGCGTCAACATGACCACGCTTGGGGATATTAAAAAAGCGTCACTGGCCTTAAAAAATGGTTGGTTCTATGCACAGTCGTTTGAATACAAGATTGTTTGGTTTGATGCAGATGGCACTGAAATCAATCCAGAGGGTGCCACCTGGAAACCGATTACATTACAGGGACGTGAAGTTAAAACCGTTCAGTCTGTCGCACCAAACCCACGTGGTGTAGACGTACTTATTTACATGAAGAAAGACTAATCAACAGCTTATTTATAAGGGGTAAGACATGAAATTCCGCACTTTGGCTTTAGCAACCACAATTGGCACCATGGCATTGTTCAGTGGCTGTGCCTCCCAGTCTGTATCTTATGGCGATGCACAGGCAACTGAGACCTTAACCAAGGATTTTGGTTCAACCGACCTTCAACAAATCGCATCCAAGATGGTTGATGACATGCTGGCGTTTCCACCTGTGATTGAAATGACCCAGGCCCGCCGTCCAGTGCTGTTTGTTGACCGTATCAAAAACAAAACACAAGAGCATATTGATACGGAATCCATCACCGATACCATCCAGAACAAACTGATTAATTCTGGAAAATTCCGTTTCGTTGATATGACTTCTGTGGGCGCAATGGCAGACCAGTTGGCTTATCAACAGCAAAGTGGCATGGTTGACAAACGCACAGCAGTAAAAACAGGTTCTCAAATTGCCGCTGAATACATGCTGAATGGCAACTTATCCAGCATCGTAAAAAACTCAGGCGGTAAGAGTGATGTGTACTACAAGTTCACTTTCAAATTACAAAACCTGAAAACAGGTATTGTTGAATGGACAGGCGAAAAAGAAATTCGCAAGTCAGCTAAACGTGCTGCTTTTGGTTTATAAACCATTCACAACAACAATAAACTCGATGCTCAGTACCTCCTGAGGCATCGGGTCACATAGAATGATAGAAAATGATGAAATCCTTATTTTGTGCAGCCCTGTTCTGCTTAACAACAATTCATTCAGCCAATGCTGCCCTACAAGAAGTCATGAAAGAAGCCACAGGTAGCGGCCCAACCCAGCAACAGGCCATTGCGGAAGCCCTGCTGATTGCAGCACAGTCTGTAAATGGCACCAGTGTCAGTTCACGTACCGATTTAGCTGAAGAAGTGAACATGGTGGTCAGCAACAATCATTGGAGCTATCAGGGTAAAACCTCGCCTGTGTTTAGCGTTGAAACGCAGGGCACTAATGCGATTAACCGCTTTCAGGTGTTAAGTGTTTCTGGTTCTGGCAAGAACTACCGCGCCAAAGTGCGTGCCTATGTCAGCAAATTCCAGTCCAGTGTCGCTGACCAGCATTTACGCCGTATTGCTGTGATGCCATTCCAGTATAACTATGCAAAAACACAAATCACCGATGGCAGTGATGCCGATGACTTTGTCACTGAAGTTGCTGATCTGGTTGGTACACAACTGGCAAACTCACGTCAGTTAAGTTTGGTGAGTCGAGACTATATTGAGGAAATGGCAAGTGAAAATGCCTTTCTTCGCTGGGATGGTGCCCCTGCTGAAATGGCACGTCTTGGACAGAAAGTGGGTGCTGACTATATTTTGGTGGGACGCATCAATGAAGCCAAAACCACACAGGGCCGTTCTTTCTACGGTGCCGTACCTGCTGGACAACAAGCCATCCGTCTGAACTGGCGAGTGATTGAGGTCAATACAGGCAAAGTTGCTGCCGCGGGAACAGTGAATCAACAGCAACGCCAATCCCTAGGTGACTTGATTCACAGCGCACAGCCTGCCACTTCATCTGACCTACTGGCACAGCAAATCAGCAATGAAGTTTTGAGTGGCTTATCTTTAACGCCCGTCAATTATTCAAGCCAAGGTACGAATCAGATTGAGTCATCAGAACCGTTGTCTGATGCCGACCTAACACCAGGCTCAAGCGAAAAACCTGTTCGCTGGTGATCAAAAGGGGCTGTAAATACAGCCCCTTTTTTTATTAATTTCCCTGCACCAAACGTCTGGCACTGATAATGCCTGGCTGCTGTTCCAAACGCGCCAATAAACGGGACAATTGCGCCAAACCTTTGACTTCAATCAACAGTTTCATGTTGGCAATGCCATCCGCCTCAGAAATGGTATTGACCTGACGGATATTGATCTGGTCTGAGAAAATCACTTGGGTTAGGTCCTTAAGCAAGCCACGGCGATCATAGGCCTCAACCACAATCTGCACACTTTGACCACGTGTTGGCTGCATTTCCCAATCCGCCTCAACCGCACGTTCAGGTTCTTGCGTGGTCATCCGAATATAATCAGGGCACGCAATCTTGTGGATACTGACACCACGATTTAAGGTGATATAACCACCTATCGACTCGCCATGTACAGGCTGGCAGCACTGGGCAACATGCAGTTCCACATTGTCCAGTCCATCAATCAGGATGCCATGTGCAGACAAGGTATGGCTGGCACGTGGATTCAGGGCAGGTTTCAACACCAGCTCAGGCTCATCCTGATCCAGATGCATCTGACGATTGACCTGATTAATCAGAGCATGCAGGCTAATGTCACCATTGACCAGACCGACCAGAATATCATCCCCAGACTTCACATTAAAATGCGATGAATAATCATTTAAATCAATGCTTTTTGGGTGAATCGCTAAACGTGAAAGCTCTTTGGTGAGTAGCTCACGTCCAACCTCTATATTCTTGCTGCGGTCCTGTTGTCTAAACCAATGGCGTAATTTGTCACGGGCACGGGCGGTCTTGATATAACCTAAAGAGTTTACCAACCAGTCACGGTTTGGTTCACGGTCTTTCTTGGTGAGAATCTCAACCTGCTCACCTGTTTTTAGGGTATAGGTGAGCGGTACATAACGCTGGTTGACCCGTGCCGCATAGCACTTGTTCCCCACCTCGGTATGCACATGGTAGGCAAAATCCAGAACGGTTGAACCCCGTGGCAACTCCTTAATGTCACCATCTCGGCTGAATACATAGATCTTTTCAAAATTTTCAAAATCCTGAATCTGATCAATGTCATTGGATTCATCATCTTCGGTATGTGGCGTGGTTTCAGTACGTTCCTGATAGTGTTCCAGCACCGCACGGAGGGAATGTAGACGATGGTTGAATGAATGGTCAGTGTTCTTTTCACCTTCTTTATAGTTGAAGTGTGAGCAAACTCCAAGCTCCGCCTCATCATGCATGTCAAAAGTACGGATTTGCACTTCCAGTGACTTATTCTCTGCAATCACCGCAGTATGCAGTGAACGGTAGCCATTGGCTTTCGGGTTGGTAATATAGTCATCAAACTGGTTCGGGATGTGACGCCAGATTTGATGCACAATCCCCAGCGCGTGGTAGCAGTCAGGGACATTCTTCACCAAGACACGCACAGCACGAATATCATAGAGCTGGTCAAAGCTGAGGTTCTTGCTTTTCATTTTTCGATAAATCGAATAAATGTGCTTCACCCGTCCCGTAATTTCGGCCTGAATATCATACTCTGCCAATTCGGTCTTAAGCTTATCAATCACAAACTGGATATATTGTTCCCGCTCCAGACGCTTTTCATTCAGCAGTGCTGCAATTTCCTTATAACGCTCTGGTGCCAGATAGCGGAAAGCCAGATCCTCCAGTTCCCACTTGAGCTGCGCAATACCCAGACGGTGTGCCAGTGGTGAGTAAATAGTCAGGATTTCCCGTGCCACCCGTTCCTGACGTTCCTTGCTTGCGGTTGCCAGTTCACGTAAAGAATAGGTACGTTCCGCCAGCTTGATGAGAACCACACGAACATCTTCAGTCACCGAGATCAGCATTTTATAAATGCCACTGAGGTGTTCACGCTGGTTATTGTTGAAATGGTCTTCCAGACGCTTGTTTTTTTCAATCAGTTCAGACAGTTTACCCATTGCAAGTGTGCCCTTGACCAGGCTATGCACTTGCTCGCCAAACTGTTGCTGAATATTTTCCAGGGTGATTAAGCCCTCACGCACACTGCGGTACAACACTGCCGCTGAAAGCGTATCTTCATCAACATGCAGATGCGCTAAAATATCGGCCATGCCAATCCCTGTACTAAAGGTATTGGTCCGATGGTTTACCGTGGTTTCCAGCTCTTTTGCCAAGGTCAGTTCTGCAACCTGCTGAAGTTGCCTTAACTCTGCCCCATCCAAGATATCACGCACCCGATCCAGCCAGGACACCAGACCACTTTGCGCTTCAGCGGCATGTTCTACAGTCGCTTCCTCAGACAACTCATGGAGCTGTCCAGGTAACTGTTCACGTACTGTGACCATACCATTCTCCTCTGGCTAAATAACTCATTTTCTAATCGTTTATCTCTTCGATTTTTTCAGGCTGCCCAATCTTTTCAAACTGTTCAGTTTTCTCAAATAGTGCAATGGATTCAATATGTTCAGTATGTGTAAACATATCCATCACTGCGGCTTTTTTGAGTTGATAGCCATATTGTGCCAGTACACCCGCATCCCTTGCCAGTGTTGAAGGATTACATGAAACATAAACGATTCTTTTTGCTCCAAAATTAGGTACATATTGCATAACTTCAACCGCACCTGAACGTGGAGGATCAATCAATAATGCATCAAATCCCTGTTTTGCCCAAGAATGATGCGAAAAGTCTTTTGTTAAATCTTGTGAAAAGAACTGTGCATGGGCCAGCTGGTTTGCTCTCGCATTCTCTGTTGCCCGTTGCACCATCTCATCACTTGCCTCAACACCGACCACCTGACCCGTCTCACCGACACAGCGTGCCAAAGGTAGAGAAAAGTTGCCCAACCCACAAAACAGGTCAAGCACCCTTTCCCCTTTCTGTAACTGTAGCAATTCACATGCCAACTGAATCATTCTCGCATTTACCCCATTATTGACCTGGGTAAAGTCCAGAGGTGAAAACGCAAATTTGATGGCAAAGTCATCCAGGCTATAGTGCAGACGCATCTCCGCATGGACATCATCGACACGATGAACACTGTCCGCACCTTTCGGCTGCAAATACAGTTGCCATCCCTTGAGTAACGTAAATTGACGTAATTGGTTGACATCCGACACATTTAATTCATCTAAATGACGAATCAGCAATGCAACCTCGGTATCTCCCATCGCCAATTCTATATGACCAATATGGGCCTTGCCTGTTAGACTTTCGAGAAGTTTCTTCAGTTCAGGCAATACATCCGACAGGGTTTGGTCCAGCACCTTGCAGTGCTGGATTTCAGTCAGATGGTTGCTGTGGTGTTCACGAAACCCCATCACCAGACGATTTTGCTTATGTAGATAACGAACCCCGATACGCGCACGACGGCGATAATCGGTTTTTACAGAACGAATCGGGTCCAGCCACCGTTCAGGTTGTAACCCTGCAAAATGCTGTAAATGTGACTGCAATACCTGCTGCTTGAGTAAAACCTGCTGGTCAGGGTGAATATGTTGCAAGCTACAGCCACCGCACACGCCAAAATGTGGACAGATCGGATCAATTCGCCCCTCGGCGGCATCACTTTCCAGCCTGAGCATTTCCGCCTCTTCCAGACGTGTGGTCTGGTTGGTAATCTTCGCCTGTACAGTTTCCCCCACCAGCGCATAGCGGATAAACACTTTCTTGCCCTGCTTTTCCTTGGGATGGTCTGGATGCGTGCCATAATGCGCAATTCCACGTCCCTCATGTGAAAAGGACTCCACCTGAAAGGTATAGACAGGGTTTTGTGCTGGGCGGCGTTTTGCTTTATGTTTCAAAAGATGAACCTAGATTTTTGCTGCAAACGTGTGTGCGGTGAATACAGTATATTGCGATGTCTGCCGCCATACCTGTAAAAATTCTGTTTGTTGCGTCTGTGTCTGTAAATAATCGGCTGTCGCCTGAATCCATTTTTGGTGATCCTGTTGATTCAACTGACCTTTTAGCAATAGCCAGCGCAGATAGACCAACCATGTGTTGAGCACGTCACCCTCACAGTAACTGGTGAGCTTCAACCATTGTTCAGTGCGTACATATTCAGGCACATGATAACCTGTTTCACCACGTTTTCCAGGGAATCCCAACAGACAGGCAATGTCATCCAGCTTCTGGAAATTGCGTCCATTAAACATCGCCATCACATCCATCAGGTCAACATGACGGTGGTGGTAACGGTTCTGGTAATTGTTAAAGCGCTTCTGGTTATCAATTTCACCCTGATCAAACAGGCTTGGTGCAGAAAGCCCATGATACATGGCACGGAACAGAATCACGGGCAGGTCAAACTGCGAACCATTCCAGCTCACCAGCGTCGGCTGCTTCTTGTCAAAAATGGACAGGAATTTTGTCAGCATTTCTGCCTCGGAACCCTGCTCCTGACTAAATGAAAATAGGCGAAAGCCCTTTTCATCAATCCATAAACCTGAAATACAGACAATTTCATGCAAGGGTAGACGCTGAAAATCGCTGCCTGATTCCTGACGGCGGATTTTGGTCAGTGCCTGTTCCACATCGGTTTCAGGCAAATCAAGGTGATAAAGATGAGCACCAGCCTTTAAGTCAGTCAGTGTTTCAATATCAAAAACTAAAATTGGAAAACGCAAGCTCATCATTCAGTGTAATCAGTTAGGCCTGATCTTCATCTTGAACTGAAAACAGCCCTGTTGACAAGTAACGATCACCACGGTCGCAGATAATGCACACAATCACGGCATCAGGTGTTTCCTCAGCAATTTTGAGTGATGCCCACACCGCCCCACCAGAAGAGGTTCCCGCACTGATGCCTTCCGTGCGTGCCAGTTTACGCATGGTCTGCTCCGCTGCAAGCTGTGGAATATCAATGATACGGTCCACACGGCTACGGTCAAAAATGGTTGGCAGATATTCTTCAGGCCAACGGCGAATTCCCGCAATGCTCGCCCCATCTTCGGGTTGTAAACCAACAATCTGAATCTCTGGATTTTGTTCTTTTAAATATTTTGAAACACCCATGATGGTGCCTGTGGTGCCCATCGAGCTGACAAAATGCGTGATTTTTCCAGCTGTCTGTTTCCAGATTTCAGGGCCTGTGGTGAGGTAATGCGCCTCAACATTATCTGGATTGCCAAACTGGTTCAGGACAAAGCCCTTGCCATCCGCCTGCATTTGCGTGGCAAGGTCACGCGCACCTTCCATTCCCTGCTGCTGCGTCACCTCAATCAGTTCAGCACCATAGGCCAGCATGGCGTCCTTACGTTCCTGACTCATGTTGTTTGGCATGATCAGCTTCATTTTATAGCCACGCATCGCGGCAACCATCGCCAGGGCTATTCCCGTGTTGCCACTGGTGGCCTCAATCAAGGTGTCGCCTGGCTGAATCTGCCCACGCTTTTCCGCCTGGACAATCATGTTGTAGGCAGGGCGATCCTTGACCGAACCCGCTGGATTATTGCCTTCCAGTTTTGCCAATACCGTAGCTTGAGTATGACACGCCAAACGCTGCAAACGGACTAAAGGGGTTTTACCAACATAATAGTCCAGTAAAAATTCATCTGCTAAAAAATCAGTTTGCGTATTCGTCATGATCGACACCGATATTAAGGTGGCGACTATTGTATGAAAAAAATGGAAATACTGCACCTTTTCACTATGCTTTTTATTGGCTAGCCCATACCGCTGTTTGCCACAAAGCATGCTAAGATGTTGCACAGAATGATAAATCTGACCGCATTATGTCAAATTTCAATAAAACCCTGTCAAAACGCTTACGGCTCAATCATGCCTATGGACAACTGATTGCCCTCATTCTAGTGCCAATCGCAATTTTGACAGGTGTGGGAATTTTCTGGGTTTTATCTGAAACGACCAATGCGGCCAAACAGCAACAACGCTCCGACGCCTCCGCCATTCTGGCACGCTACCACCAGACCGCGAATGATCTACTGCAACTGGTGCAGCAACATCCTGACCAATATGACCGCGCCCAGAACATCATGCAGAAGATGTTTGATGAGCGAAACCTGCAACGTGCGGTCCTGATTGACAACCAGGGGCAGACCTACTTAAGCGTGGGCTACCAGAACAATCGCTTCTGGCCGACGTTCCCTGACAACAGTAATTTTTTTGGCCCGATTTCGCACAACCACAATAATATTTATGGTGCAAAACTGGATGCCAGCAATCCTGACTCTGTCTGGCTGATGATTGAACTGGACAATCAGCCTCTGGAACTGGCCCGTTATAAAATCCTGCTTTCGCTGGTGGCGACAGGGCTGATTACCCTGATGATTTTATTATTTTGCCTAAATGTTTTTTCACGACGCTGGCTGGCGCCACTGTATGAAATCCGTATGCAGATGCAGCGCCTGAATGCCGATACGCTGGATCAGCATATCGTGGTGAACAGTACAGGCGAGTTGCGCCTGCTCCAGCGAGACATTGCCAATGTGGTTAAACGTCTACACTTTAGTTTTCTGGAACTTAAAGAACATACTGAACAAACTGAGGAAGACTTACGTAGAACACTAGATACTTTAGAAGTTCAGAACATTACCTATCGTCAGGCACGCGATCAGGCGATTTCATCAAATCAATCCAAGTCCGTCTTTTTAGCGAATATCAGCCATGAACTCAGGACACCACTAAACAGTATTGATGGCTTTATTCATTTGCTGTTACGCCAGCAAAACCTAAGCAATGAGCAGAACCTCTATCTACAGACCATCCGAAAATCCTCTGCACATTTATTGGCATTGATCAATGATGTACTGGATTTCTCCAAGATTGATGCAGGAAAACTGGAACTTGAGACCGCCCCCTTTGATCTTGAGGAAGCCATTTTTGATGTGATGGACATGCTTTCACCTTTGGCCGCGCAGAAGCATATCAACATGGCATTTTATTATGCCGAGAACATCCCACAGCATGTGATTGGTGATGCGCTACGTTTCAAGCAAATTCTGACCAACCTGATTTCCAACGCCATCAAGTTTACTCCTGATGGTGAGATCATTGTCCGTGTCCGCATGGAAGATGACGACATTGGGCAGTGCCTACTGCATTTCAGTGTACAGGACAGTGGCATTGGTCTCAGCGGTACCGACCGTAAAAAGCTGTTTGAATCATTTTCCCAGGGTGATGCCTCGGTTACACGTCAGTTTGGTGGAACAGGACTTGGTCTGGCGATTTCCAAGCAGCTTGTTCACCTGATGCATGGCCAGATTGGCTTTGAGGATAATCAGGAACGTGCACCAACCGAAAAAGGTTCAACTTTCTGGTTTACCGCCTCATTCAAGCTTGAGGAAGAAGATGAAACTGTGGAGCATCCTCATTTCGACCAATTGAAAGTGGTGTCTTATCTGGCTCATCCCGCAACCGCGAGTGTGCTGCGCTCATATCTGGAAAACTACCATGTGGCGCATATTGAAACACAGTCGATCCTTGACCTGTTCAGCCGCCTCAACCACCTGAACCAGCAGGAAAACACATGGCTCATTGTTGACCATAGCGGTGATACTGAAGCCTTACTCAAGGAAATTCGCCACCGTTACCATGGCAATCTGGCGGTTTATGGTTATCAGATGAGCCTTGAGCCGAACATGCTGAATGAATACCGTGCCCGTCCACTGTATCAGCCATTAAGCCGCCGTGAACTGGTTCAGTTGCTGGGCAATCAGCCTGTGTTTGAACAGGAATCTGAGGATTTCAATGGTCAGGGCTTACACGTATTGGCGGTTGATGACCATCTTCCCAACCTGATTGTGCTTGAGGCACTGTTGGGCGAACTGAATGTCACCACCACCAAGGCATTAAGTGGCCAGAAAGCGATTGACATGATTCAGCAGCGGATTGAACAAAAGCTGCCACCCTTTGACCTTGTGTTTATGGACATTCAGATGCCTGTCATGTCTGGAATTGACACCACCCGAGCCATTCGCTCGCTTGAGTCAACACTGGATACAGGCATGCAACTCCCGATTATTGCACTGACCGCACATGCACTGGCTGATGAAAAACAGAAATTGTTGAAAGTGGGTATGAATGATTATGTGACCAAGCCAATCCAGATGGAACAGATCATTCAAATCCTGACCCATTGGACCAAAAACAACTTCTCTTCCCAGACTGTCAATACTGAACAGAAGCACCCGACAGAATCAATTGATCCACAGATTTTAAACTGGCAGCAAAGTATCCAGCTGGCAGCCAACAAGGAAGAACTGGCGCAGGACCTATTGGGTATGCTGGTGGATAGCTTTGATACTGAACTGACTGAAATGCAGCAATTGATTGAGTTGGAGGATTTCCCCCAGCTTGAGCATGTGCTACACCGCCTTTATGGTGCAACACGCTACGTTGGCACCCCAGCTTTACAAAAGGTTTCAGGGGAATTTGAGCAATTCGTTTCAACCCTGCGTAAAGAGCGCCGCAAAGCAGATGATGCCTTTATACGAGAAACCAACCATCGTTTTAATGAGTTGAACTTTGCGATTGATCAGGTTAGACAGGCCGCCAGCCTGATTTTACATTCCCACGATACCTAGGGTCTGCTGGCATCTACAAGATGCTGGTCATAACCGCTATTTGTGACTGTGGTGTCATGTTTCAGGTGAAAGACTCATGTTATGCTGCCCAGCATCGAACACAATAAGAGTAAGGCAAATGGCACTGTTACGAGTTGAAAAGAACAATGGAATTGCAACGGTTTACCTCAACCGCCCAGAAAAACGCAATGCGATGAGTTTTGCGTTATTAAAAGAACTGGTGACAACTGCAAAGAAAATTGGAAAAGACCGTTCGATTCGTTGCGTCATTTTAACAGGCGAGGCACAGGTTTTTAGTGCGGGTATTGACCTATCTGACCTGAACAACCCTAAAAATACCGCATTTGCCGCATGGGAACTGATCAAGCCAGGTCAAAGCCTGTTTCAGAAAGCTTTCCTGATTTGGCAAAACCTGCCAATTCCAGTCATTGCTGCCATTGAGGGCTATTGCTTTGGGGCGGGCATGCAACTTGCGCTTGCTGCGGATATCCGTATTGCAACGCCGACCACCCAAATGTCCATTATGGAAAGCCGCTGGGGACTGGTTCCAGACATGGGTCTCACCCGCTCATTGAAAGGACTGATTGGCGTTGATTTAGCCAAGGAGCTTACCCTGACCGCACGTGTATTTGATGCAGAATACGCCAAAGAAATTGGTTTGGTCACACATCTGGACAACAATCCGTTGGCAAGGGCCAATGTGATTGCACAGGAAATGCTGCAACGTTCCCCTGATGCCATCATGGCGGCTAAACGTGTATTGGATGCCATGGAACACCAGCCAGAAAAATCGTTACGTTTAGAAAAACTTTGGCAACTTAAACTTTTGTTGGGTAAAAACAGTAGCCTTGCACGCAAGAAAGACAAGAATCCTGAGATTCAGTTCTTACCACGTCAGTATAAGTAATTACAGCTTGGATAAATTCACATGCATGTTGATCAACAAACACCTATCGCTTTTTTAGGCATGGGGTTAATGGGAAGTCGAATGACAACCCGATTATTACAGGCGGGTTATACGGTAGCAGTTTGGAACCGTAGCCCTCATGCATGTGAGCCACTTATTCAACAGGGTGCGGCAACTTTAGCTTTGGAAGATATTGGAAATTATCCTGTCATTCTCACCTGTCTGGCTGACGATCAGGCAGTTCAAAGTGTTTTTGCCCAAATCCAGCCTTATTTACAGGCCAGACAAGTCATTGTTGATTTCTCCAGCTTATCGGTCGCAGCAACGCAACAACTGGCGCAATCTGCTCAACAGCAAGAGGTTATCTGGATTGATTCCCCTGTTTCAGGTGGAACAATTGGTGCAGAGCAAGGCACTTTGGTTATTTTTGCAGGTGGTGATGCAGAAATGATTCAACAGCTTGACCCGATCTATCAGGTGTTATCACAGCGTGTGACCCGTATGGGAGCATCAGGCACTGGTCAAGCCACTAAAATCTGCAATCAATTGATTGTTGCAGCAAACAGCACCCTGATTGCTGAAGCAGTGGCACTTGCTGATCGAGCTGGAGTGGACACCACACTCCTTGCCCCTGCGCTTGCAGGAGGTTTCGCAGATTCCAAACCTTTCCAGATTCTTGCACCACGTATGGCAACTCACAACTTTGAACCTGTGCAATGGAAAGTGCAAACATTATCGAAAGATTTAAACAATGCGTTAAAACTTGCACAAAACCTAAACTTAAAGATACCTGTTGCACAAAAAGCTTTATTACAGTTACAAGCCCACCAAGAAAATGGCTTTTCTGAGAAAGATTTAGCAACTATCATTCAATATATAGAACAATAATATTGATTTGGGGAGCCTGAAATGAGCCATCTTGCAGTCAATTTATCCATGATTTTTACTGAAGTTCCTCTTATTGAGCGCTTCGCCTTGGCACATGCTCACGGTTTTGAACACGTTGAAATTCAGTTTCCTTATGAACTCGACATTTTCGATATTCGAACCCAACTGGAACAGCACAACCTCTCCCTATGTCTGATCAATGTTCCTGCTGGCGACCTGATGCAGGGTGGTAATGGGCTAGCGGGTATCCCAGGACGAGAGGTGGAGTTCCATCATGCACTTGAGCTGGCAATTCGCTATGCCACAGCATTGGATGTTCCACGTGTGAATATTTTAGCGGGCAAACAGCCTTTAGACGCTGACCTGCTCCCTTGTTTAAACACCCTATCAAGCAATCTCAAACTGGCCTGTCACATGCTGACAGAGCAAGGGATTGAACCCCTTTTCGAAATGATCAATGGCACCGACATGCCTCGCTTTTTGGTGCAGAATATTGCCCAGGCACAGGAAATGCTGGAGGCCATCAACCATCCCGCACTGAAAATGCAATATGACTGCTACCATATGGCCATGATGGGTGAGGATATTTTGACAGGCCTACAGGAAAACCTGCACCAGATTGGACATATCCAGTTCGCCGACTGCCCTAGCCGTCACGAACCCGACACGGGCAATATTGCATATAAGGCAATTTTTGACTGGCTATTACAAAGTGGCTATCAGGGCTTTATTGGGGCGGAATATAAACCAAAAACCCATTCAGATCAGTCCTTTGCATGGAAACAGAAATACTTTGCCAATGACGTTAACACCTAGAGTCAGACATAAACTGTTACCGCTAAATTTGAACTTTTTAGAAAGAAACGGTATATTTGACAATGAGTAATTGTCAGGAAAATATACCCTCTATGAATTTAGAACCATCGCCCAGCGCTTCTAATTCTCACGACCTAAAAATCAAAACATCGAATCAAGATGTACAGGCTTGCTTAAAAGTTGTACATGAAGCCCTCACAGATGTAAAAGCCAAAGATATTCTAGAACTTGATGTCAGTTCGATCAGCAATGTTGCCGATGCGATTGTCATTGCAAGTGGCACCTCAACCCGTCATGTTAAAGCCCTTGCGGATAATGTTGCTGATGAAGCACGTAAAGCAGGTTTTCGCCCAATTGGTGTCGAAGGTGAACGCGATGCTGAATGGATCCTCATTGACCTTGGTTTCGTTGTGGTACACGTGATGTTGCCAACAGCCCGTAAATTCTATGATCTTGAAAGTTTATGGCGCGCACCTGAATCCGTTGCCTAAAGCTTAAGAAAAGCGACCGATAAGGTCGCTTTTTTCATTGCTACAACAACTGGCTTAAGTCGACTGCTGGGTGATGCTGTTTTATTTCATGCTTAATCTGTGCATACAGTTGGTCCGCCTTGCCTGGACCATAAAAACTACAGTAGATCGCATATAGCGTTGTAATCATAACCGCATAAGCCTCTTTCGGCATTTGCATCAAGCACTGCTTCTCTGAACCTGCAATATACCAATATCCAGCAAGTAAACGATGTTTCTTCATTTTGCCCTGAATCTCTGCCACAAAATCCAGATAATCAGGTTGACTGACGCCTTTTAACACACCCATCACAAAGTCATGGAACGCCTGAAACAGGTCCAGTGTTTCGGGACTTGTCTCAGTGGGCATAACTTCTTTATCCGTTTTTACCTTGAGGCGTTCCTGTTTCTCAACCACCGAAATTTCATGCAATACCTGCCTCAACATCTCCTTGCGTTGCAAGCGCAGGTCATCACTGGTACAAATTTCACTGAGAAAACGATTTAATACAAAGGATGGCTGGTGACCATATTCACTTTCCCAGTACTGCAAAACCCGCTGTAATACCGAGTCTGGCAAGAACTGTGCAAGCCCCTTTTCCACTGCCAGCCTTTTTTGTTCAATGCTTAATTCAGCCATAACAATCACCTCCCTTAATGGCGATGAGTGATATTTTCGGTTTCAAAGGTGACATCCCTCTGGAACTCTGGGTATGACAATTCAGCATGTTCGGTATAATCCAGTCCCCGCTGTTCATGTTGCTGGGAAACCCTTAAACCACCGAGAACCTTGTCGAGCACCTTAAACATGATAAACGCAGCACCAAAGCCCCAGACAAATGCAGCCCCCACACCCAAAGCTTGAACTGAGA
This sequence comes from Acinetobacter sp. GD03645, assembly GCF_029845285.1. Classification (NCBI taxonomy): domain Bacteria; kingdom Pseudomonadati; phylum Pseudomonadota; class Gammaproteobacteria; order Moraxellales; family Moraxellaceae; genus Acinetobacter; species Acinetobacter sp. GD03645. Next base: position 59,813 of record NZ_JAOCLL010000010.1, read on the forward strand.
TCACATCAAGGTTAAACGGTTTTTCCAGAAAGAAGACACCTGCGGCAATGGTTCCCCATGCTCCACACACCCCATGTACTGCAACAGCATCCACCACATCATCCAGCCGCATCTTTTCAATCAACAAAGGTACAAAAGTCATCAGCAAACCTGCTATAGCGCCTGTGATGACCGCAAATATGGGTGACATGGTGGCGCAACCCGCCGTGATTGAAACCAGACCACCCAGTGATGCATTTATGGTATTACGCATAAGTACCGCCTTGGATTGAAGCAAGGCCAGAACCATGTACGTTGCAGCCGCAGCACAGGCAGCCAAATGCGTGTTGAGGGCAATACGTCCAATGCTCACACTTGCAGCAACCGTGGATGCCGCATTAAACCCAAACCACGCAAACCATAGAACAAAGCCACCCAATGCCACCAAAGGCAGATTATGTCCTGCTAGAAAATGGCTTTGTCCCTTGCGACCAAACCGTCCCAAACGAGGGCCAAGCACCATAATGCCTGCAAGCGCAACCCATCCACCAATTGAATGCACCACAGTTGAACCAGCAAAATCAATAAATCCCAAAGCTTTCAGCCAGCCATCACCACCGAACAGTCCGCCCCATGCCCAGCTACCAAATACAGGGTAAATGATACCACTTACAAAAACCGCACTTACCACATAAGCCACAAAATGGATGCGTTCAGCCATGGCACCACTGGCAATCGTGGTGGCTGTCGCCGCAAACATCATTTGAAAGAACAACAGGTTCCAGTGCCAGTCATCCAGTTGATCTGGCATGAAATGACTGAGTCCGATCCACCCTGTTTGATTCAGGCCAAACATCAGGCCAAAGCCAAACAGCCAGAAAATAAGTCCTCCAATACAGGTATCCATATAGTTCTTCATAAGTACATTCACGGTATTTTTACTGCGCACCGAGCCGCTCTCGATGAGTGCAAAACCTGCCTGCATAAAGAAAACCAGAATACCGCCCACCACCACCCATACACTATCCAGAGAAATACGGATTTCCTGAATATTTGTGTTGGTTTCAGCAGATGCATGGGATGTGAGAGATAGTAAAAACAACAACATTAAAATTATACTTTTCATAAAATTCCCCTAGAAACACCAAGTAATCCGATGCAAAGACAATGCCAAAATGAATTCTTTTTTTCTTTTAATAATTCATTGGTTTATATTTATTCATCATAAAAAAATGATCTAAACTAAATACTTAATATCCAAACCTTTATACACCTTTTATCAACAACAATCTCCTCTTCCCTTTCAAATTTGACATGACAAGTTGTCAAAATTAACGCACTATAGGACCTGCTTTAAAATTCATCAAATAAAGAGCATTATTGGAGTACATGAAGTGAAAATTCTGATTACAGGTGCAAATACAGGTATTGGTTTTGCCACAGCGGAAGAGTTGGTAAAGCAGGGACAGCACGTCATTCTTGCCTGCCGTAATCCGCAAAAAGCGCAAGTTGCACAGGATAAATTGCGTGCATTGGGTCACGGGCAGGTTGATTTGGTTTCCCTCGATTTGAACAGTCTTGAATCAACCCGCAACACAGCCGATGAGATTGCAGACCGCTACGGTAGTCTTGATGTCCTGATTAACAACGCAGGACTATTTGCCAAAACCAAGCAGCTGACGCAGGATGGTTTTGAACAACAGTTTGGTGTGAATTATCTGGGCCACTTTCTACTGACACATAAGCTGATTCCTGTTTTGGAACAGGCACCTAAAGCTCGAATTGTACATCTCGCCTCAATTGCACATTGGGCTGGTTCAATCAAACCGAATAAGTTCCGTGCAGAGGGTTTTTATAATCCCCTGTTCTATTATGGTCAGTCCAAGCTCGCAAACCTACTGTTCAGCAATGCACTTGCTGAACGCATGGCTGGCAGCAGCATCACCAACAACTCACTGCATCCAGGAGGCGTTGCCTCTGACATTTATCGCGAACTGCCAAAACCTGTTTATGAAGTGATGAAAATTGGTTTAGTACCGACCTCGGTTCCTGCAAAGTTGATTACACAAATGGCGACTGGAGATGATTGGGCGAAGCGTAATGGAGAATATGTCAGTGCACACATGCCAGACTGGAAATCACCAGATGCTAAAAACCAGCAGCTCGCACGTGATCTTTATGCACAATCCATGAATCTGGTAGAAAAATACCTTTAACAAAAACATACTCTAACAAAAAAGCCACCTAACGGTGGCTTCTTCAATCCTGATAGGGTCAGATTAGTGACCACCACCATTGATTGCTTTTGTCATATCTTCAACAACTTTCTTCGCATCACCAAAGATCATCATGGTTTTTTCATTGTAGAACAAGTCATTGTCCAGACCAGCATAACCTGTTGCCATAGAACGCTTGATCACCATAATGGTACGTGCTTTATGCGCTTCAAGAATCGGCATACCATAGATTGGTGAGCTTGGATCATCTTTCGCCGCTGGGTTAACAACGTCATTCGCACCAATTACCAGTACCACGTCAGTTGCTGGGAAGTCAGAGTTGATCTCATCCATTTCAAGGATGTCTTCATAGGCAACATCCGCTTCAGCTAACAATACGTTCATGTGACCAGGCATACGACCCGCAACTGGGTGAATCGCAAAGCGAACTTTTACGCCCTGTTCTTTCAAGATTTCACACAATTCTTTAACCGCATTCTGTGCACGACCTTGCGCCATACCATAACCAGGTACAATCACAACGCTGTCTGCATTTGACATCAGGAAGCCTGCATCATCTGCTGAACCAGAACGGTAGTTACGCTGAACTTGCTCACCTTTGTCTGCTGAGGCAACTGCTGCACCACCCATTGCACCACCAAACAATACGTTGATGATTGAACGGTTCATCGCTTTACACATGATGTAAGACAGAATCGCACCAGAAGAACCAACCAGTGAACCAGCAACGATCAACATATTGTTTTCAAGTGTGAAACCAATACCGGCTGCTGCCCAACCAGAGAATGAGTTAAGAAGCGATACCACAACTGGCATATCACCGCCACCCACTGGTGCAATCCACACCCAGCCGAATACAAGTGCAAGTGCTGTCATCGCCCAGAATGCAGTCATGTTGCCTGTAGTGAAGAAGTAGAAACCACATGCAAGCATTGCAATAAAGATGATCGCCTGAACAGGTTTAACCCATGCACCAGAAATTGTTTTGGCCCATTTTTTCGCAGCCAATTTACCATAGGCAAATACAGATGCAGTAAAGGTAATCGCACCAACGAAACAGCCCACGAACAATTCAAACAGGTGAACTGCGCTCATGTGTGCATGCTGTACGCCAGCAGCTTCCAATGCATCTTTATTTTGCTCAAACAATGCAATTAGCTGGTTATTGTGCAGAATCGCAGCAATTGCAATCAATACCGCAGCCAAACCCACCAATGAGTGCATCAATGCAACCGTCTCAGGCATTTGTGTCATAGGTACTGTTTTCGCACGCGCGATACCTACAACCGCACCCAGCACCATCGCTCCGCCAATCATCCAAACCACTGGGTGTTCAGCAACGAAGAATGTGGTGATGACTGCAATAGTCATTGCGACCATGCCATAACGGTTACCCGCGATTGCAGTCTTAGGACCAGACAAGCCACGCAAGGTTAGGATAAAGAGAACTGCACCAATCAGGTAGAACCAGTTCGCAAATTCACGAATAAATTCCATCAATTAGCCCTCTTTTTTCTTTTGCTTTGGCTTGAACATCTCAAGCATACGAGCAGTTACTGCAAAGCCACCGAAAATGTTGATACTTGCCAGGAACACAGCAACTGCGCCAAGGATACTCACAACATTTACACTCTGGAATGCAACATTGGCATCAACACCAATCGCAGGCATACCAACAGTCTGAATCATTGCCCCTACGACAATGATTGAAGACAATGCGTTCGTTACCGCCATAAGTGGTGTATGTAACGCAGGTGTTACTCCCCAAACTACGTAGTAACCTACGAAGATGGCAAGGACGAAAATTGTAATCGTTTCAACCATGAGAACTCTCCTTAACCGCGCTTGAGCAGTACTTGACCGCCGTGAGTCACGAGTAACGCTTTTTGGATTTCATCTTCTTGATTGATCGCAAAGTTTTTGTCTTTGTCGAATAATGTTTCAAGGAAGTTGAAAACGTTACGTGCATACAATGCAGATGCTTCTGTTGCAACTGTGCCTGGAATATTTGGAATACCCAAAATTTTCACGCCATTTTCAGTTGTAACTGTTTCGCCCTCTTTAGAACCCTCAACGTTACCGCCAGTTTCAACCGCCATATCCAAGATGACAGAACCTGGTTTCATTTTGGCAACAGTCTCAGCCTTGATCAGACGTGGAGCATTACGACCTGGAATCAATGCGGTGGTGATTACGATGTCAGCATTTGATACAGCTTTATCTACAATCGCAGCTTGATCCTTGATGTATTGCTCACCAGGCTGCCAACCATATCCGCTTTTCGCAGCTTCAGCAGCACGTTGTTTTTCTTCATCGGACATTGGTACGTCTAACCATTTGCCGCCTAAAGACTCAACCTGCTCTTTTGCTGTTGGACGTAAGTCAGTTGCCTCAACAACCGCACCCAAACGTTTTGCAGTTGCAATTGCCTGTAGACCTGCAACACCAACACCCATGATCACGACACGTGCAGGTTTTACTGTACCCGCAGCGGTCATTAACATTGGGAACATACGCTGGTATTCAGCCGCAGCCAACAATACAGATTTATAACCTGCCAAGTTTGCCTGAGAAGAAAGTACGTCCATATTTTGTGCACGGGAAAGTGTACGTGGCAGTAATTCCAAGGCAAAAGCGTTGACCTGCTGAGCAGCAAACTGGTCCAGTTCTGGATTGCGGTAAGGGTCAAACATTGCAACCACAGTCGTATTCGCCGCAAGCTTTTGAATTTCGTCACCCTTAGGGGCACGTACCTTCAAAATAATTTGGCTGCCTGTATATGCATCGTCCGTAATAGTTGCGCCAACTTGTTCATAAGCACTGTCAATATACGCGGCTTTAACACCAGCACCACGTTGAATGACAACGCTATGACCTGCGTTAATCAACTTCTTTACTGTCTCAGGTGTAGCAGCTACACGACTTTCACTGGCGACAGTTTCGGTTGGGATTCCGATCTGCATGAGCGTTCCTCAAGCTAGTTTTTCTTAAGTAAACATCGCGGATAGCAATGTTTCCCCCAGGAGTATTCTTTGTAGAATTTTGGATTCTAATGGAACTTTTTTAAAATTCCACCCACTATTTATTTAATAAATACCCATATTTTGAACTGATGATTCATATTGATATTGAAACCTTGTATGCTCAGCATGTTTGGCTTTTGATAAATCATACTTGCTTAGCCATACACATCGAAGATAAAAATTTCATTCTCTTCTGTATCTATCTGTTCATTTATATGCCTTGTGCCTTATTTTCATTCAATGCCAAAGCGGTATAGATTAAATAACCCCATGTTTTATCTATCATCATAAATAGAACACATACCAGCTCTTTAAACATTGTTCATATTCAGGCTTGGCTAAAACGGGTCTATGGACTGAAACCGCATCATAATCGTGCAGCTATGTAGAAAAATTGGCTTACATGAACTTTTATTGGTTTTTTCGGCGACTATTTATCTCGCAAACTGCAAGGCCTATTTCAAGACAACAGAATAGGGGTTATCAATAAATCTGAATTGTATGGATGCCATCCCTCAGAAAAACTAAAAAGAAATGTAAAAACTTGAATCGGCATTTTTTCAAGTGATATTTATGTAATTTTGTCTGATCAAAATAGATTTAACGCACAATATTGGTGCAAAAATCACTCTATCTCATTCATCATTTTATTTTTCTGATTCAGCAACAATAAAATTTCCTGAAAATGCGCACCCATTGATCGTTCTGCCAGACAATCATCAGGATTTCTCAGTGGACATTGTTCCAGTGATAGGCAACCACAGCCAATACATTGATCAAGCTGTTGGCGCAACTGCAAGAGCATCATAATTTGCTGGTCAAGCTGTGACTGCCACTGCTGAGACATGGTTTGCCAATCTTTTCTGCTTGCAACCTGCTGCTTGGGCAAGCTTTCAAAGGTCTCTTTAATTTGTTGCAGGCTAATCCCGACTTGTTGGGCTGTTTTAATAATGGCAATTCGCCTGAGCATTGCCCTTTGGTAACGGCGTTGATTTCCTGTGGTTCGTGTGCCCCAGATCAATTCTTTTTCTTCATAGAAACGAATCGCAGCAACACTTACACCACCACGTTTTGCAAGCTCCCCGATGCTGAGCCAAGTCTGCAATGGTACTTTTTTCAAAATAAGCTTGACCTCTAGTTAACTTGAGCTTTGATACTAACACAACCCAAGTTTTAGGAAGTGGTCTGTCTTATGAATCAGGTCAACACACCCGCATTTAAAACCATTAACCCAGATCAACTGTATGATCCACGAAGCAATGGTTATAGCCATGTTGTCATTGTGGAACCCAATATGCGTATCATCCATATTGCAGGTCAGGGAGGAGAAAACAAAAATGGTGAACTTTCCAATTTTTTTGACCAACAGGTACAACAAGTCTTTTATAATATTCAGCATGCTTTAATCGCCGCTCAGGCACAACTTTCAGATATCGCCGTTTTGCGTGTGCTGATTGTTGACCATGATTCTGAAAAACTTCAGGTATTGGCAGGCATCATGCGAAGTTTATGGAAAGATCATGCTTTTCCTGTATGCACATTGATTCCTGTTTCCAGATTGGCATTAGCAGGAATGCTCGTTGAAATTGAAGCAACCGCATATACTGCATAAACCCGTGATAGAGAAAATTATGTCAGCCCCTCAAGATATTAGTCAAAACAAGGCCTTGCTCTGGTTTATGGCTGCGGCGTGCGGTCTATGTGCAGGTGCCAACTATTATAGCCAGCCACTGATTCATTCCATTCAGCAGTATTTTGCCGTAACAGAAAGCCAGGCTGCCCTGACCGTCACTTTTGCACAGGTTTCCTATGCCTTGGGTTTGCTATTTATTGTGCCAATGGGTGATGTGGTCAATAAGACCAAGTTTATTCCCCTACTCATGACTTTATGCGCTCTAGGTTTATTTCTGAGCGCTTTCTCAGTGAACCTGCCAATGTTATGGGTTGGAACAGTACTGGTTGGGTTATTTTCCGTTGCGGCCCAAGTGCTGATTCCCCTCGCCACCATGACGGTACAGCCTGAAAAAACAGGCGAAGTTGTTGGCTTTCTCATGAGCGGTTTATTGGTGGGTATCTTGCTTTCGACCAGTCTGGCAGGATTGTTCTCCAACCTGTTTCACTGGAAAGTCATTTATGTGGTCAGTGGGGTCTTGATGCTGATATTGGCTTATGCGCTTAAAAGCCGCTTGCCCTACGTCATGCGCATGAAAATGAATTATGGGCAAATCTTTGTTTCAATGGCCCAACTCTTGAAGCAGGAAAAGCGTCTATTGTTACGCGCACTTGCAGGTGGGTTTGCCTTTGCGGCGGTCAGTATCCTGTATTCCACCATCGCGCTTCTGCTAAGCTCGGCCCATCATTTACCTGACCTAGTGATTGGAATGGTGAGTCTGGTGGGTATTTTTGGTGCCTTATCCACCCAGTATATTGGCCGATATGCTGATCAGGGCTATACCAGGCAACTAACATGGATGGGCTGTGCCTTATTCATTATCAGCTGGGTCTGCTTCTATTACGGGCAAACAGTCCTCATCAGCTATATTGTTGGCTTTGCCCTGATCCAGTTGGCTTTGGCATTGGTACACACCAGCAACCAGAGCATTATTTTCCGCTTACGACCTGATGCAAAGTCACGTATCAATGCGATTTATATGACCGCTTATTTTACTGGAGGTGCCTGTGGTTCCGCACTGGGTATTTTTGCATGGAATCATGGCGGCTGGACCATGACCTGTTTGGTAGGCGTATGTCTGGTTCTTGCCTGTATGCTGTTTAGTTTACTGGATAACCTTTTAATGCAGAAAAGCTCAGCTACCATCGATTAAACCAGTTTACTCTGTATAAACTGACCAATTTCATCCAGTGCATCATCTGCCTTTTGGATCAATAGATTAAACATTTGAAAGTTATGCCACATATTTTCATAGACATTCAAGGTCGTTTCTACACCAGAAGCCTCAGCACGACTGGCTAAATTTCTTGCATCGCCTAGCAATATTTCCTCACTACCCGCCTGAATCAATAAGGGTGGCAAGCCTTTGAGGTCAGCAAAAAGTGGCGAAATGCGTGGATCATCTGCGTTTAGTTTTCCTCGATAACCATCGCCACCCCGTTTCAATGCCAAACTTTTCAGCATCGGGTCACGTTTGACATTGGCACGCACAGAAACTGAACTCAGCGTCATATCAACGTAGGGTGAGATCATCACCATTCCCGCAGGCAGGGGTTGCCGTGTGTCTCTCAATTGAACAGCCAAAGCAAGTGCCAGTGCACATCCTCCAGAATCACCGCCTAAAAAAATTTGATCAGGTCGCCAGCCATCACTTAATAAATGTTGATAAACCGTTTTGACATCATCCAAAGCGGCAGGATAAGGATGTTCAGGCACACGACGATAATCCAGCATATACACAATGACCTGCCCCCTCACTGCCATCTCAGTCGAAAGTGCCCGATGCGTTCTGGATGAACCTGCAAAGAAAGCACCGCCATGACAATGCAATAACACACCTTGTGGTCGGGTTGGCGGAGTAGCCACCTCAGCCTTTACAATATTCTGGGTAGCAGCGTCTTTTAATTTGATCTTTTTGATCAAGACATCAGTTCTGGGTCTGAAAATTGTTGCGCCAATTTCCATTGCACCACGCAATACAGGAAAAGGTAAAGGCAAGCCACTGGCTGTTTTAAAGCTGAATCTCAAGCCTTGTTTCAGTAAACTTTCTTTTATTTTTTCCATATTTATGTTCAGACCCATATTTTTTTCACCTCAGTTCACCTACCAAATAACACCATTAACTGGCTTTTTTTGCTGTTTTAATCGCAGCCTGATTCTGAAAGCTCAATTGATAATCATTTAGGTTGCAGCTTGCCAAACGTGAACGCATTTCAAACGTTGTCCACGGCCATAACGTGCTGTTACGGCCATTGGCATCAATAAAATAACTGCTACAACCGCCTGTATTCCAGACCGTATCTTTTAAGGCAGTTTGAACTTCGTCATTATAATTTGCCAAAATGTCAGAACGGATTTCAATGGTTGAAATATCTTGTGCTTTGGCTTTCTGCAAGGCATCCAAAATATAAGCCAACTGGGCTTCAATAATGATGAGGGCAGATGAACTGACCGCAATATTTGGTCCAAACATCACAAAGGCATTTGGACAGCCCTCAACCACAGTACCTAGATAGCCTTTGGCACTACCCTGCCAAACCTCATCCATGGTTTTGCCATCTTTATTACGAATCTGCTTGGCAACAGGTGGATTACTGATCTCAAAACCTGTTCCAAAAATAATCGCATCCACCTCATGTTGCGAACCATCACTGGCAATCAGGGTATTGCCACGAGCTTCCTGAACGCCACAACGTAATACATCAACATTGGATTGTGCCAAAGCTGGATACCAGTTGTTGGATTGCAGCACCCGTTTACAACCAATGGTAAAGTTGGGAATTAACTTTTCACGCAATGCCGCATCTTTCACACCCAAACGGATATTGAGTTTAGCCACACGTTCAATCTGCTTAATCAGTTTGGGATGGTGCATACTGGAATTTAGCGATTCAAAAATGCCATACACGCTATAACGAGTCAAACGCTGGGTAATTGGCAAGGCTTTAAATAACAGTTGTGCCGCTTTTGGCAAACTCTGATCCATCTTCGGCAATACCCATTGCGGGGTACGCTGAATCAGGGTGAGTTTTTGCACTTTCGGCTGAATGGCTGGGACAAACTGAATCGCTGATGCACCTGCCCCAATCACTGCCACTTTTTTATCGGTCAAATCAACATTATGCTGCCATTCGGCTGAGTGGAAACATGCACCTTTAAATGTATCCAGCCCCTTGATTTTAGGAATCACAGGTTCATGCATCGGACCGCCAGCCATAATCACAAAACGAGCATGCAAATCACCCTGACTGGTTTTAACCACCCAATGCTTTGCCTGATCATCCCATGCACTTTCAATCATTTCATAGCCAAAACGGACGTACTTCTCCACATCAAATTTTTTGGCAACATCCTGAATATAATCTTTAATTTCTGCCTGTGGAGCAAATACCCGACTCCAGTTTGGATTGGGTGCAAATGAAAATGAATACAATGCTGATGGTACATCACAGGCACAGCCAGGATAGGTATTGGCACGCCAAACGCCACCAATTTCATTGGCTTTTTCCAAAACGACAATATCGCTAAAGCCTGCTTGCTGTAACTTAATCGCTGCGCCAATCCCTGCAAAACCAGCCCCAATCACAACGACATGAAATTTCTCAATCTGAGACATAAATTTTTCCCTTATTGTGTTTTGGTCAAACGGTCTAAACGCTGGGTATAGGCTTGACGATCATTTTGATCCAAACCTTTTAAAATACGGTCATCGCCGAAAAAACGACGTGCTTTGGTATTGAGCCAGTGTGGGACAAAGCCATAAGCTTTCGGGGTATGGGTTAAATAGTTCGGTACAGCGATTTCAGTCAGGTTATGTTTTACAGCCGTGATAATCGCCTGAGCCACATCTTCAGGTTCAACGGTTGGAATCGGTAGATTATCGCCTGTACCCGATGACAGTTCAGTACGCACTTTGGACGGCAATACCGCAGACAAACCAATCGGCGTATCCCGTAACTCCTGTTGCATAGAAGCGGTTAAACCCACCACCGCAAACTTGGTTGCACAATAAATACTTGCACCAGGAATCGGATATTTACCTGCCAAAGAAGCGACGTTGACAATATGTCCTGACTGACGTTGCTGCATTTTTGGCAATATGGCTTTCATACCATGAATCACACCACGCAGATTGATATCAATCTGGGCATCAGTAATGGCCTGGCTTTCATCGACCATCGCGCCCATTGGCATGATGCCTGCGTTATTGACCAAGATATCAATTGCCCCCAACGCCTGTTCAGCCTGAGCAATAAAATCATGGAAAGATTGCTGGGAACGTACATCCAGATATCCGCCAAAACCCTGTACCTTGCTTGCAGCTTGCTGGGCAAGTTCAGCATCAATATCGCCAATGGCAATTTTCGCACCTAGTTTTTTAAATGCCAGTGCTGTGGCAAAGCCAATCCCTCGCCCACCACCAGTAATCAACACCATCTTGTCGGTAAATACATAACCCTTTGCCATCACCCTATTTCCTCTTAAATTAATTATCCACAATTTCGGAATACAATGTCATATTAGGAATTTAATGTCAATTACTCAGCTATACTATCGTAATCCTGACTGGGTTCTGCTAGACTTTTGCCATGAATGAACACACTCCATTGACTCGGGCTGAACGCCAACGTCTGCAATTACAAGCTGAAATTATTGAAGCGGCTTTTCTTGAATTTTCTGAACGTGGTTATCATCAGACTGCGATTTCTGACATTGCCAAGCGTTTAGGGATTGGGCATGGTACTTTTTATCGCCATTTTCAAAATAAGCGGGACATTTTAGATAAGGTGATTCTGGATACCCTATATAAAATTACGGCACTGTTAGCGGAAGAAAATGCACCTGATGCGGTGTCAACTCTTGAAGACTACATCATTCAATGTGAAAGGATTGCGGATAGATTTCAACAATTTGCCAAAGATAATCCTAAAACTGTTCGCCTGATTCTGCTGGAAGCCACCTCTATTGATAAAGAAATGACAGCGCATATCAATAACTTATTGCATATGGGTGGGTTGTTTGTGGCAAATTATCTAAGCAACGGTATCCAGAAAGGTTTTCTAAAGGCAAATCTGGATACCGAAATGACGGGACATGCAGTGGTTGGAATCATCATTGCTGGAGCATTACGCTTCCTTTCAGATGTCGAAAATCCCAAGATGCTTGAACAATATGCGCATGCTGCTGTTCAATTGTTGATTTCAGGTGTGGCAGCCTGATCTCCCTATTATAAAAGGCAAAAGGCTATATATAGAGTTTGGAAGTGATGATTGGTGAATTGATCACAAAACTCGTATAATGCTGCCCTTTCCTTGCCTGTCCAGATCCGAGAGCCTTTTTATGCAATCACTAGAGTCATTAAAGCCACGTATTTCCGTTGCCCCGATGATGGATTGGACAAGTGAAATTTTCTTTATAAAATAAATCAAAAACTTATCAAAAAAATTTAAATTTTTAGGCGTAAAATAGGCGCAAATAACGTCCATATTTTGTCCAATTTTAAGTACCTATTATTTTTATTTCAATTGATTATTTTTCACCCAACCCAGTGACTTACGTGGAATTTGAGTCACCCAGCCTTATAAACTCAATCTATATCTTTGCTTTGGACTTTTTGGTTTGTCTGAAATTGTACGTTCAACCAGTCCTGCCCCTATTGCTGGATTAAGGTAATCCTGTTGGATAGTGGGATAAGCCCAGTAAAGACATTAATTCTATCAAACTATACTCTTCTTGCCCCATAACTGAAACAAAGCATTGAACATGATCGCCATCTTGTACGGTAGCTTGATCGGTATCATGTACGGTGACTTGATCGGTTGCTGATGAATTCTAAAATGACATCAAAAATCATTTTTCAATCCAAGCCCTTAATAAGGAGCAGAACAACCTACTCCTTAACCTTATATCAACTTGTCCAAGCATTCGATAACATTTCAGCCTGCTTCATAACTAACTCAATCGCCTCTGCCGCTTTGTCAGGTGGATACTTCCAACGCTGTAAAGTACGACGCACCAAGATTTTAAGCTGAGCACGTACACTATCTCGAACTTGCCAATCCACAGTTGTCGATTTACGCAATTTCTCAGTGATTTCACGAGCAATCTGCTTCAGTGTATCGTCTCCAAGCTCACGTACCGCACTTTCATTATTTGCCAAGGCATCATAAAAAGCGATTTCGTCAGGATTCAGACCCAGTGAGGCTTCACGTTCCATATCTGCCTGAAACTCTTTCGCCATCTGGATTAACTCCTCAATCACTTGAGAGGTCTCAATCGCACGGTTGTTATATTTCCTTAAAGTTTCCTGCAAACGATCAGAGAAACGCTTTTCTTGTACAAGGTTATTACGAGTTTTTGCCTTTATACCATCATTCAATAATTTTTCTAATAATTCGACCGCCAAGTTACGATATGGCATTTGTCGAACATCTTCTAAAAATTCATCTGACAGTAAACCAATATTTGGTTTATCTAAACCACATAGCGCAAATACATCTGCCACACCATCAGCAACAACAGCATTATCCAGAATTTGTTTAAGCGTACTATCCTTTTCTGCTTGTGATAATTTACGATCCACAGAAGTATGCTTACTAATGACTGCTTTAATGGCTGAATAAAACGCAATTTCCTTATGCAATGTCTTGGCTTCATCCAACGTACCACACAATGAAAAGGCTTTATTGACTGCAAGTACTAAATCCAAGAAGCGTTTTTTGCCATCTTTTAGACTCAGCACATAGTTGGCTGCTGGAATTATCAAGCGATGTGCTTGCGTTTCATAACCACTTAAGTCTAATCCAGTTTGGTCATTGGTCTTGGCAAACATCCCACGAATGGCATCCATTTTTTCAGCAAGCACAGCATAAGCTTCTTCCGCACGTAAAGTTGGCTCGCCTTTTCCTTTGGCATCTGTATAGGTTTTTAATGCCTGCTTTAACTCATTGGCAATCCCAATATAATCAACAACCAAACCACCTTGCTTGTCTTTAAAGACACGGTTCACACGAGCAATCGCCTGCATCAGGTTATGCCCTTTCATTGGTTTGTCGATATACATGGTATGGGTACACGGTGCATCAAAACCTGTCAGCCACATATCACGCACAATCACTAACTGCAAAGGGTCATTCACATCTTTAAAACGTTTCTCTAAGCTTTTCTTCACTTGCTTATTGTAAATATGAGGCTGTAGCAATGGCTTATCCGATGCTGAACCCGTCATCACAATTTTGATTTTTCCTTTTTTCGGGTCATCATCATGCCAATCTGGGCGCAGAGCAATAATTTCATTATACAAATGCACGCAGATTTCACGGCTCATGGTCACAATCATACCTTTGCCTGCCGTGGCTTCAGTACGGTCTTCAAAGTGCGTCACCAAATCCGCAGCAATCTGTTTCAGGCGTGGGGTCGCACCCACTAATTTTTCTAAGCGACTCCATTCCCCTTTGGTCTTTTCACGACTACCGACATCTTCCTCATCTTCTACCACTTCATCAACTTGATCAGATAGTTCTTCGATTTCAGCCTTATTGATGTCCAATTTTGCCAAACGGGATTCATAATAGATCGGCACGGTTGCGCCGTCCTCTACTGCATCTTGAATATCGTAAATTGAAACATAATCGCCAAAAACAGCTCGGGTATCTTTGTCTTCACTGGAAATAGGCGTACCTGTAAAGCCAATGAATGCTGCATTCTTTAAGGCATCACGCATGTGCTTGGCATAGCCAAATTTATAAGTACCATCATTAGACAGTTTGGCTTTGAGCCCATATTGGCTACGGTGTGCTTCATCGGACATGACCACAATATTGTGCCGACCATTCAATAATGGATGCTCAGCTTCTCCATCGAGTAAAGCAAACTTTTGTACTGTGGTAAAAATAATACCGCCCGACTCACGTTCTGCAAGGAGTTGTCTCAGCTCATCACGATTATTGGCTTGTACTGGCGTTTGTTTTAATAATTCTTGTGCCTGACTAAAGGTTTCAAATAGTTGTCCATCTAAGTCATTACGGTCAGTTACTATCAATAATGTAGGATTCTGCATTGCAGGTTGTTGTAAAAGTTTACCTGCATAGCAACACATCGAAATACTTTTACCTGAACCTTGAGTATGCCAAACCACGCCTGCTTTTTTATTACCAGTCGGATTAGCTGCGGCAATGGTTGCTTGCACCGCTTCACGCACAGCATGAAACTGATGATAGCCTGCTATTTTCTTAATGGTCTTTTCGCCATCGGTTTCAAACAACACAAAGAAACGGATGTAATCTAAAAATAATTCACGGTCAAAAAAGCCTCGAATAAGTGTTTCAAGCTCCCATTCTAACAGAGGCTTATCATTTTCATTTTTAATGGTACGCCACGGCAAGAAACGTTCTTGGCTTGCTGTTAATGAACCAACCCGAGCTGTAATGCCATCACTCACTACCAAAGCTTCATTAAAAACAAACAGATCAGAAACTTCTTCTTTGTAGGTTTGTAGTTGATTAAAGGCATCCCAAATATCAGCATTTTCATCAGTTGGGCTTTTTAGCTCAAGTACAGCAAAAGGAATACCATTAATAAAGCAGATAATGTCAGGTCGTCTTGGTTGCTTTGTACCTTGGATGGTAAATTGATTAATTGCGACAAAACGATTTTGATACACATGATTAAAATCGACCAAAAACGCATGGTCATTCACCCAGTCATCTTCTTTTTTATAGTTGACGGGTACACCTTCCAGTAACATTTGATGAAAAGCACGGTTATTGGTAATTAAGTCCAGACTTTCGGGTTTGCTGAGTTTCTGTAAAACCTGCTCAAAACAGCTCACTGGCAAATGTGGATTTAAGCGTTCAAAGGCGGTTTGTAAGTCTGCTTCAATCAGAACCTGCTTATAATCTTTACGTAAAGGATTGCTACTGTCAGGTGCAATATCCACCCCATGAACGACTTCCCAGCCATTTTCAGCGAACCAGTCTAAGCAGAGGTTTTCGAGTTGGGTTTCGTTCATGCCCATATCTACCTATTTAAAATTATAAATGGATTTGCAATGAAATAAAAAATACATATTAATCAAAGTTTTAAAATTAAAATTTAAACCACTTCGATTTGCGATGAAATAAAAATAAATTATAGAGCAGTTGATATCGCATAGTTCGCCCTTAATCTTAGACAGAGATTTTTTAAATTAGGGCTCGTTTATGATTTATCCTAATGCTCTAATTTTATCCATCCAAGATTTAAAATGGGCACACTCTTGTTCCATTCGCTCTAGCCCAACATGCTGAGCAATCCTTGGTCCATGAGTAGTTTTCTTATACTTAGGATGCAGATTATCTTCTAATCTTTTGGATGGTTTAGTTTCATAACCATTATTAATATGTTCTGGTGAATCTACTTCATCTCTCATTCTTTGCAATGTTGCGTGAGATCTTTGCCAAGTAGGTTCAATTGAACAAAGTTGATCAACATCTGAAAATAGTAAACCTTCAAATTCATAAGGTTGTATATGAGTAATAATTCTTTCAGGTCTACACTCAACAAATGCAATAAGCTCTCTATGTAGAGCCTGTTCTAAATGTTCTACACGTAAATAAACATCTTGTATTGACTGTGCTTGATTAAAATCAGGAAAACTCGTATCCAATCCATATAAGTCTAAAAATGTTGTCAGTTTTATATTTTGATTTCGTCTAATTTCATTTCTAATATTTAGTTTTAAACGGTCAAAAGTAACTGCCCCACCTTTAGCTGTAGCAGAAGTCTTCATCAACACTGGCTTTAAAAAAATCTGTTGCGAATGGAATATGGGAGCAACCACTCGTTTAATAAATACCTCTTCCGTTTGACCCTCAGCAATTACAATTACTTCTTGCATATCAGGGTCTCCCACCTAAAACATTACGCTTCCATAGCTCACCCAAGCTATAATCATTTAACCACTCCGATAACTCCTCTTGCCCAAACCGCTTAAACGTTGATTTTCCTTGTTCTTGATCCACGACAATAATATTTTCTGCTTCCATTTCATTAATGAGTTCAACAGATTGAGTTGATATAATTAATTGTTTATCTTCTGCCACTTGTTTAAAAATATCCGCAAGTACGCTGATCGCATACGGATGCAAACCTAGTTCTGGCTCATCGATGATAATGGTATCGGGCAATAATTCTTTAGGTTGCAACAATAACGTGGTTAAACAAATAAAGCGCAAACTACCATCAGATAATAGATGTGCTCTTAAGGGCGTATCTGGACGATCAACCTGAAACCATTCTAGTTCAATAAAAATATCGTTATCTTCACGCTGCACAAAGTCCTTAAAGAATGGCAAAACAATTTGTATTGTTTCTACAATTCTTCGATATTCATCAGGATATTTTATTGAAAGCATTCTTAAATATGCTGCTAAATTTTCTGCATCAGGTTTTAGTCTTAAATTATCATTCACAGCTTGGCGACGCTTTACCTTAGCTGTATCACTGGTATCGTGGAAATGGTAGACTCGCCACCCCTTAATTGCAGATCGGACATAAGGAGCATAACTATCATTAGAATATTGCAATTCTGACTCATCTTTACCATAACCTATCAAGTGACTACTTGCTGGATGATACACTCCTTCAAACCATAGATATTCACTCTCAAAAATTAATCTGTTGTCCACTGTTGGAACTAAATCAAATTTATAGCCATTCATATAAAAATAAAATTCTGCATGAATTTTATCGGTTATATCTCTACCAAAATGCAATAGGCTATCTGGTCCACCTTGTTTTTGTACAAAACTTTGCAGACGTTGCTCATACATTTCATTTAATAGCTTAAAAATACTGATAAAATTACTTTTACCTGCGCCATTTGCACCAATCAATACATTGAGACTATCTAATTCAAACTTCTCTAATCTTTCGATTGATTTATAGCCATGAATAGTGATTCGACGTAATGACATGATTATGCTCCTTCCTGCCGTAACAGTAACACATCCACCTCACCCGACAGCAACTTTGGTAATAAAGAATCTCTAATATTCTCCAATACTTTTATCTCTCTCAAATTTTTTATTTGCTGTATAACCATAGATTTTATTATCTTATCAAAACTAACAATAAGTTCTATAGTTGGCAAAATCACAGGCATAGACGCTAATAGTTTTGTAGTTAAGCTACCTCTACTACTATGTGAATCTGATAAAGAACGCATTTCATCATAACGAGGCTCTAAACAATAATATAACCAATAGCCTGAAATCCTATCATTTGCTCTTAATGCCACAATAGACTGATTAATATAACAACTCATTCCATTAAAAGATGTCTGCCCACGCGTATGCCCTTGTCCAGCACTAGCAATTAAAATATCACCATAAATAGCTTGCTTTGTTGATGACTTATTAACAGCTAGTTCTGTTATAGATTTTTCAGTAGATACGATAATTTTATTTCTAGTTTCCCCTGAAGATAGCCAAGGGATTTCGCCATTCCAATATGCTGTTTCTTTTGTTGAGGGTGTACCACCGCTAAATATTGACTTTGTTACAGCATTAATATTGGTAACCTCCCACCCCCTCGGCACCTCTCCCAACTCACTCTCTATCAACTCATCTGGAAATAATGCGGCAGTGGCTTGTAACTCAGCAAAATCTTCCTTTGCCATTTGCTCAAGCTCAGCTTCACTTTTACCACTAATCGCACACATCGCAGCACGTTCAGGGTCTTGTCCTGTTTGTTTTGCAGTAATTTTGGCACGCACAGGTTCAAAGTCGATAAACCAACTTTTAAATATGGCTTGAGCAATAGATTCTAGGGTTTGATTGATTTGGTTATTAAGATTAATTTTTTCATCGAGAGTTCGTAACACTTTAGAAATTTTCTTACTAGTAGAATAATCTATTCGAGGAAACGGAAGTGCTTCAATAATCGCACCATTGATATTAGCTTGATTAGCGCTGCCACTAGAATTAGCAACTAAATAATTTTGAGATTCTTTAGTACCTAAAAAATAAAAAATAAAATCTTTATGTACAGTTTTGTCTTTTTTTAGAACAACTCTTCCGACTCGTTGGTTTATCCAAGCTCTTTTTCCCTTATCCCAAAATCGGGCAACCCTACCAACAAGTGATTGTGGTGCATTTGGTCCAGAACCAGTCAATGATATTAATACATCTCCCTCACTGACTATATAACGTTCTGTCTCATCAGCTGAATTTTTATCAATGTAAGCACAATCATTAATATCTACATAACCTGTCCGAATATTTTTTATTTTTAATACAGGATAAGTGGAGTTTTCAATAAACTGCTGGCTTTTATAAGCATAACCACCTTGTATTGAAATATATTCACCTAGAGTTGTTAATTCAAAACTCACACCTCACCTCCAAATTCTTTTTTAATCGCCCAATACCCACGTGTTCCACCTATACGCTCAAGCCAACCTGCATCTTTTAAATGATTCAGATGCTTTTGTAAGGCAGACTGATTAATGCCAAGTTGTTCAGCCAAAGAACGATAAGAAACTTTCGGATTAGCCCGAATTAAAACTAAAATTTCTTGTTGGCGTTCGGTTAATTGATTTGCTTCGATTGCACCACCTAAGTCTTCGATTACACCACTTGAATGATCAATTGCACCACTTATTGCACCACCCTCATACTCAATCACAGGACGGTATAACTTAACATCAAAAAAATCATTTATTTCTAAAAATTCAGGGGTTGCCAGTTTTTCCGCTTCACACATCTGCTTGATCCGTTGCAGACCACTGCCCCAATGCTCAATATAACCTAGCTCTCGAAACACACGAGCCAATACTCGATTCCGAATTTCCGAACGCCCCTGCAACAAATCCGCTTCGGTTAAACCATTCGGTAATCCACCTGGGGAGACGATATTGACCAAATCATCATACACAGCCACTTTAATATTGCGTCCAAAGTTGCTGTAATCCCGATGAACATAAGCATTGACTAAAGCTTCACGGATGGCATTTTCTGGAATTTCTAAATAGTCATAACGCTTTAAGCCACGAATTTCGGCACGTAGTGACAAATGATTTTTAATAAAAATTTCGGTTTGTTCAATTTGTGAAAACAAGTCACCTGTGTATTCTTTACGGTCTAAAAACACGCTCATATTCGTGCCTTTAAATCGGGCGCATTGGGTCATCACATGCTCATATTGACCGAGCAAGATCAATAAACCATGACTGGCATAACGCTGTCCCTGCTCTTCAATCACCAGTTTCAGATTCAACATCTTTTCTAAAGTCAGTGTTTTATTAGCAGCTTTGAACGCTTCTTCCAAGACCGTTAAATCGAGCTTTTCTAAAGGATATTGATAATTGGCTAAGGTATCAAAACTCATATTCAGCCTTTGCAATTCCAGTTGTTGAATATGCTCAGGCGATGCCACACGGTTACTTGCACCTAGACGGATATATGTGCCTTGCTCACGTCCTACAGATTTAAGGTAATACGGAAATAAACTACCTCGTGCGACTTCCACAACCAATAGCTCAACACCATCTATGTTCTCAATATAGATTTGTGCTGCAAGTTGTGGGGCACATAACTCATAAATCATGGACGTGATTTTATCTTGCAACTCGAAAATATCATCTTGAATCCCAACCAACTGCCGATCATCAGTGACACCAACAATCAGCTTACCGCCACTACCGTTCGCAAAAGCAATTAATGTTTTAGCGATCTGCTGTCCTTTCGGTAACTGCTGTTTAAACTCTAGCGTTTTGCTTTCACCTTTTTGAATCTCAAGCAGCAACGGTTGATCAGAACTCATAACCTAAGCCTTTTAAATTCTTTTTGATTTCACTTTCCAGTACAGCACTTTCAGCAAATTGCTGTTTCAGTTGCCCTGTTAAGCGTCTCATCTTCTCAGCAAAAGGTTCTCCATCCTCTTCCTGCTCGACTGCACCCACATAACGCCCAGGGGTCAATACATAATCATGCTTCTGAATGTCTTTCAATTCAGCCGAGAAACAAAAGCCTTTTTCATCCTGATAAGCTTCACCCTCAAAATTTCCACCTTGCTGCCAAGCATGTAAAGTATGGGTAATTTTGGCAATGTCTGTATCAGTAAAGTCACGCAGTACTCGATCTTTCATATAGCCCAAGTTGCGAGCATCAATAAATAAAGTCTTGCCCTCACGGTTGGCTTTCTTTTTATCTAAGGACAAACCATTCTTTTTGTCTTTAGTCAAAAACCAAATACAGGCAGGAATTTGCGTATTGGTAAACAGTTGCCCTGGCAATGCCACGATACATTCAACCAAATCTGCTTCAATCAGGTTTTTACGGATTTCACCCTCATTGTTGGTATTGGAACTCATCGAACCATTGGCAAGTAAAAGTGCCATACTGCCTGTTGGCGATAGATGGTGCAGCATGTGCTGCATCCAAGCAAAGTTAGCATTGCCTTGAGGAGGCGTACCATACTTCCAGCGTACATCATTTTCCAGTGAAGCGTGCCACCAATCCTTAATATTAAATGGTGGATTTGCCATGACAAAATCGGCACGTAAGTCTGGATGTTGGTCATCTAAAAATGTATCAGCATTCTTTTTACCAAAGTTAAAATCAATGCCACGAATTGCCATATTCATCGCAGCAAGTTTCCAAGTGGTTGGATTGCTTTCTTGTCCGTAAATCGAAATATGCTTTTTCTGTTCAGATGCTTTGTAGTGCTTTTCCTGTGCATGTTGTTCAATGAACTTTTCACTGGAAACAAAGAAACCACCTGAACCCATCGCAGGGTCATAGACTCGACCTTTATATGGTTGCAGCATTTCTACAATCAAAGTTACGATACTTTTAGGTGTGTAATATTGCCCACCTTGCTTGCCTTCCGCTAACGCAAACTGCCCTAAAAAATATTCATAAACATGACCGAGAATGTCTTTACTGTGCAAACTCAGTTTTTCACCGTTGTATTCTGGATTACTAAAACTGGTATCTGATAATAAGTTAATAAGCTCTAACAACTTATCACTTTGAACATCATACCGCGTAATCCTATCTAGAATTCCTTTGAGTTTAAGATTGGCTTGTTCAATTTCATCAAACGCATTGTCAATCAACCATGACACAGAACGTAATTTGACATCATTGCCATTGTCATCTTGCCAAATAATCGAACCCATTGCTAAAGCTGCTGTATTTTGTAATGTCGTCCAACGAGCTGCTTTAGGCACCCAAAACACATTTTTTTCTTGATAATAATCAATAATTTCCAATTCATCAGCGATTGCTTGTTGGTATTCCTCTTCTGTGTCATATTGATCACGAGGCATGTAATAGATGTTGTGATCATCCGCTTGAGCAAATAAGTCCTTGAGTTCAGACTGACGTTCATCAAAGGCATCAGATACATATTTTAAGAAAATCAGTCCAAGTACAATATGTTTGTAGTTGGCAGCATCCAAGCTGCTTCTAAGTTTATCTGCGGCTTTCCAGAGCTTATCATCTAAGTCATTTAGAAACTTTTGTTCCAATGAATTCATTCTTTATCCTCGATCAATGATCAACCGCTGTGGTTTTATACTTAATGTTCAATAGTTTATTACGTTAGCACATCTAAGACGAATGAAAAGTCATGTACTACACAAAAAATAAAGATATATACTATTTTATATTTTAATCGCCTACCAAAGCACAAGGTTAGACACCCCTAGATAAAGCCTGTGGTTCTAAAGATGAATGTGCCGAACTCATCCAATTCATCCAGATTGACATACAGCCGTCCGTAGGATTTGCAGAGTCCACCTTGTGCCAGTGGACAAAGATTAGGTGATGGGTAGGGATGTTGTTCAATGTCATTTTGCCCCAGTCGCTGACAGGTTTCCCCATTGCCTGAGCAGATCAACCGTCCAGTCTGGCGGTCAAATAGACTGTACTCCGCCCGCAGGTTCAGTTCAGGATCATTGAAGAGCATCCGTATAGGGATTGTTCTAAGTTTCTGGTTTTGTGTCCTAGCACGTAGCATTCATCGAGTGGATGTTTCACCCATCCGTCCTTTCCCTTGGATTTGACTGGTAATGGTAAACTGGTCATCCTTTTCGGGGATGCGTTTGCCGTTCTTTCCCCTCTCTCTTACCTCATGGCAGAAACCAATGTCTGAGAATACAATTAATCAGGCTTTATGTCGCTTAGGTTATACATCAGAGGAAGCATGTGGGCATGAGGTTTCCGAGCATCTGCTAGGACTATTTTAGAAGAGGTACTTGAATACCCTGTTGAACGGATTGAGTAACAATTAGCTCATCAAGTCCGATGATATACATGGAACGACTTACAATCATACCTAGCACTTAGACAAGCCTACTGAAATGATGCAGTCTTGGTCTGACTATTGCTATAAAAAATTAATATTAATCAATATGGTACATAAGTTATTTTTTTTAAACATTACATCTTTCTTAAAAATAGTTTATGTAATTATGTATAATACAAAGCTATATATGACTAAAGTTTATCAAATATGCAAATATTAAATGATGCTGAGATAAGAACTTGTTTAGTAAACTGGCTAAATCAAAAGAAAGTCTCTCCACAACATATCTTAAATGAACTTTCAATCTCAGATGGCTTAGCTAGACCAGATTTGATTGCTATCTATTCCTATTCACATTGTTATGAAATTAAAGGAGATAATGATCAAATAGAACGTATCGCGAAACAATATGACCACTATCAATCTTCGTTTAAGAAAAATACACTTGTAACGACTGCTAAAAATCTTGAAAAAGCCTTAAACATACTTCCATCTACATGGGGTATAGTAATTGCCTCAATAAAAAATAATACCGTAAAATTCAAATATGTTAGAAAAGCGACTTATAATCCCAACTATAAGAAAGAGATTGCAAGTAAAATCCTTTGGAAAAATGAAATGCAAGCATTGCTCAAGCAAAAAAATATTTCATATTACTCTAAAGCTACACGATTTGATCTTATTGATTTGATAACTGAAAGTTATACCTCCTTAGATTTAGATAAAAACATATGTAATATTTTATTAAATAGAGAAGTCTCTCAACATATAGGTCATATGTAAGTTTATATTTGGCTTAAGAATAGAAGTGACATTTACTTTTTCTCCAGTTGGTTGTTTTTCTAGGATGTATTTATCTCCTTTTGAATAGTGTCCCATTCGAAAAAAAGTTTTACTTACTATAATATCTAACAATGGTTTAAATGGTGTTCTCTTTCCTCGTAAACGACCACTCCTTGTGATAAATAAATTATTCTTATATGGATAAAATATCTTACCAGTCATATAGCTTTGTATTTCCTCAATATAAATATCTAAGAAGCTAGTATCTGGGCTAACACAAGTATAATCGCCAAAATCAAACTTAATTTTTTTATCCTTTAATGCTTTAAAAACAAGAACCTCAAGTCGACATAAGTCTAAGCTAGTATTAGTGCTTAGTAGCTCACTAATGACCTTTGGTATAGAAGAACCAGTTACAATTATTTTATAGAAATCCCTTAACTCTAAATTATTTAAAAAATTTAAAATATTAGCTGTTATTTTATTATGGTCTGCAATACATCTCAAATCAAACAATAAAATTATCTTTTTGAAATAATTCGACAATGACTTAATCAACGTATCAAAATCATCTTGTATGTATTCGTAATCTTCAAAAGTAGTATCTGTCAATCTAATAACGATCTTATCCGTTTTGAATTTTTTATCTTTTGCACTCTCAATAATACAATTTAAGTGTTCCTCAACTCTATCATCAACTCCACATACAGGTATCATATTGTAACTAGAAAATTCATCAATAATTGTTTGATAGTTGTATGTTTTCCCGTCAACAGAAACTAAAGGATCAATATCATAATTATCAATAAATAACTCATCAATCCAATTAAGTTTTTTAGAAAGATATACTTTTTGTTCACTGATTTTCTTTCTAAAAAATTCATTCTTAAAGTCAAGTAATTCTTTATGTGAAAATGAATTAGCCCCATTATGGGATTTAGATGGTAATTCATTTGGCATATCAAAAAAAACACTTAAGCTTTCTTTTAGACCAGTATCTAAATCATCAAGTGCATAAACTTCATTTCTCTTAAATTTCAAGAATGGAATATATTTAGAATTGATATTCAACTTTATATTTACCTCTTATAGATGCATATTTTGCCCACTCACCTTTTTCAAAGGCTATTCTTCCCGCAATAATACTAGGATGAATTTTAAACAGCTTAGAATAGTTTCTTAAATCCTCTTCATTCCTTGTTGTCTCAATTGTTCTCCATATAGCTCTTGGTATCATTATATCTTTAGCCAACCTATTCGCCTGACTTTCTATTTTGTCCACATTAATCGTAAGTGAATCATTTTCAATATCAAAAAAATCAACAATTGGATCATCTAATAAGTCATAGTGTAATACGATATGAGATAACTCATGAAGTAATGTAAACCAAAAACCATCTAGACTTTTCAATCTTAAAGACATACCAATTACAGGTTTACCATTCAACTTTAGAGTAACCCCATCTACTCTAGTACCTGAAATAGCATCCTCATATAACAAATATATTCCTCTTTCTAATAAAGAATCTTGAATAGAATTTAAGTTAGTTTCTTTTATATGTTTTTCATAAATTTCTGTAAGAAATAATTTATTAATTCTATGATAAGCCTTATCTAAAAACCCATCTAAAAATTTTGCTTTCCCACTGACGGATGAAACCCAATAATCTACCAAATATTGATCTGCTGACTCTGTTTTTTTAAATAAACTTTTATTAGGATTGTTAATATATATATTAAAAAAATCTTGATAATTTTCATCATCTATACCTATTTTTTTCTTAATACTATTAGGCATATTTTGAATATATAAATAAAACTGGCTAAACTCATCATATAAATTAAAGTGTGGTTCACTTAGATTTCCCGAGGTAATTTCAAGATCCAAACTCATGCTACTTCTCCAAGGATACTTGCAATTGCATGTTCAGGTAATTCAAAATATTTCAATTGAGGTTTATCATTTAAACCTATATGTTCCATTTTCAATCTATTAACATAAAACAATTCAGCCTGTGCTAAAGAATGTAATGAAAATCTACCTGAATGCTTATACTTTTTAGCCAAATATCCTATTGATTTTAATAAAATTAAACTACCCAAACCTACATAGCGCTTTACTTCTAAAGGAGTATATCTATTCCAAGGAGCAATAGAAATAAACTCTATATAAAAGATATGTTCAGAGGGGTTCAAAAAACTGTTTTTAGGAAAGTAAATCAAACAAGCTGCTTCTATAGATCCATCTATATCCAAGAAGAACCACTCATAATTATTATCAGTTTTTGTGATATATGTCTTAGACATCCAATCCCAATGCCAATCTTGATGATCAATTTTCGAATATATTGATTGTGCCTCAACATCAGGTAAAGTCTTCAGATAAGCTAGAATTTTTAAATGATATGCTTTCCAATTTTGGTCACATTCAATCGCTTTAGTAAAATCATAGCCGTGAGTGATTGTAAGCTTTTTACCTAGATAATCATCTGAATAAATTATTTTAGCCGATGAAGATGTTAGTGTAATCCCAAACTTACTTAAACTCTGCAACATCATTTATATCCAAGAACAATTCAAGCCCATTAATCAATTTTATTACTATAAAGAAAGCACGATTTAAATTCAAACAAATAAATCATTATGAACATTTTATTTTTATAAAATTTTTATTACTTTTACTAGCTAGCTATCACTTATTCATAATACTAGCATTCCTTATATAAAACCCAATCGAAACCTATTAAGTTTTTTTACAAAAAAATAAGGAGGCTTATGCCTCCTATCTATTTCCGACTAGCTAGCTTAGACTCAATCGATTGATTGATTTCCCCAACTTATCAAGCTACATAATTAATAGATAGCTTTATTGGTTTTACCGTTATCCAATCAGTTCAAAGCTTGAACCGACTGCTGCAACCCTTTCTGAATATCCTGAACATGGGTCAAATCATGAGGTTCATATTGCTGTGGCTTAGACTCATCATTGTAAAACTCCTCAACAATATCCAGCCCCTCTTCACCACCTACCTCAAAGCTGGCATTGCCATAGCCTTGCCGTGCCACATGATCGAGAGCCTCTTGATAAAATCCTGCTGCCTTGCTCTGTTCATCGATCTGCTTGGCTGAGCTAATTGCCTCCTGCAAATTGATCCCATCACGTAAAGTTAAATCCACGTAATAGATCGGCGTGCGGTAACTTTGCGTGGTGCTTTTGCCTCTTAGCGTTAGTTGCAATGGCAGACATGAAAGTAAATCACCTGATGCTGCATGGTAGTAACTGAGTCGTGCCGCCAAGGTGCGGATGCTGTTAAAGCCTGTGGTTCTAAAGATGAATGTACCAAACTCATCCGATTCATCCAGATTGACATACAGTCTACCGTAAGGTTTACAGAGTCCGCCTTGTGCCAGTGGGCATAAATCAGGTGATGGACATGGATGCTGTTCAATGCCATTTTGCCCCAGTCGCTGACAGCTTTCCCCATTGCCCGAGCAGATCAAGCGTCCAGTCTGACGGTCAAACAGGCTGTACTCTGCCCTCAGGTTCAGTTCAGGATCGTTAAAGATCATCCGTACTGGTATAGTTCTGAGTTTTTGATTTTGCGATTTGGCACGTAACTGTTCATCTAATGGGTGTTTGACCCAGCCATCCTTGTTTTGGATTTGGCTGGTAATGGTGAACTGGTCATCCTTTTCAGGGAGCCGTTTACCATTCTTTTCCACGATCTTACCAATGCTGATACGACCTAAAACGGGTGGTGTGATTGCTAAACCTTTAATCATGTTAAATTCCTCTTCGGTAATTTTTGACTGATGCCCCTTTGATATGAGTAACAAGCAGTCATTTTTTGAAATGCATATAAATCTCGCAAGGCAGTCCATTTGCTCTCTATAGGTACGTTTCCTCAACGTGCTTATGGGGAGCGGGGGCTGTTTTGCGCTTTTTTGATGAATTGGGGTTTGAGTGGGTTAGGTAAATAAAGTCGAATGGGTTGAAAATGTTTGGGCAGTTTAGTTTGTCTGCTTAGGCTAATTTATTTGGACTGGTCATCATCCGTATAAATCTGAAAACGCCGTGTACCCTGCTTGCTTTGTGGAAATTGTTGTAAAAACTCAGGATGCTGTTGCAACAAGGCTTTACTGTCCAGACCGACTGAATCCTTGGATTTCTTCCAAGTGACCGACCCTGTTTTAAAAGTCGCTCGTTCACTGTCCTGCATTTTGGCTTGGATTTGATGTTTAAGCTGATCAAAGCTGGCCTGATGCTGTTCGATCAAATGACGTTGCTTTAGCAATTGCTCAAAATCTTGATTGGCTGCCACATCTTCAGATAAATCCATCGTGCTAAGCGGTACATGCGCTGGATATAAAAGTTGCAGGGCTTTGGCTGCCGATTCAGAGGCATCCACATCAGGCGGTATATCCTTTTCTACACATTCCCAGAAATAGCGTTCGGCATTGATGAGATATTTGATTACCGTTTCATTTCTGGTTACCTTAAAGATTCTAGTTTCATGTCCACAGATCAGGGCACAGATATGTGCTGCCTGTTTGCCTGTCACCGCCAATTGATGCTGTACCTGACACAGCACATATAAAGGCACACCATCCCGCCACAGCTTTGATCCATATTCCCCTACAGTTTTACACTCGAGAATCTGCACTTCGTCATTGCCGACCACGGCATAATCCAGATTGGCGAGCATAAAATGTTTGTCTTCATCGGGATGCTGTAGCACCGCATTGACTCGACGTACCTTATTATTGGTGTGCATGCTGTAGTATTCAGCGACCAAGGGTTCAAGTTGCTTGCCCCAATATAACGGTGCATAGCCAGCACTTTCATCCTCGATATTTTGTTGCATCCGTCCTGTTTTGATCATCCATAGTTCCAACATCGACATATACGGATTCAGTCCACAGGCAGTAGCGGCATCACTGCTGCCAATGCCCTGTTTCCGAACTTCCAGCCATTGCTGGTAATTCATCTGCTTGGTGTTGGCGAGGCGTTTGGCTATGGGTGCTTTGGTTTTTCGGGGTATACGTTTGCTTCGAGTTCCTACCTCAACCTGTTGACTCGACTGGTTCAGGTTCGGTGAATAGGGTTGTAACGGTGGATTGTTTAGGGTGTTTTGAATCTGGGTATTGATATTCATTGGACTGTCCTCGGTTTTTATAAAATCATAAAGGCTGAATTTTGGGCATAAAAAAAGCCACATCGGGGGAGACGTGGCGAAAGGGTTCTACGGTTCAGGTTTTACCTGATGGTTAAAATAAGATAGTTTTCTTAAATAAAACTGAATAATGAATGGATTTATTAAGTCACCATTCTTAATGCCTGTTCCAGACCACGCTGTTTAATGGCGGCCCCTGCACCAAACCAAGCTGAATCAAGTCGATGGTCGGTACTCATAGCTCGACGTTCATGGTCACAGAACTCTGTGATGCTGCACAGCAAACCATAGGCGGTATCTTTAGCGGAACTCAGTTCTGCCCCACGTCCATGTCCGTTGAACATGGTCATGACTTTTGACATGGCTCGTCCATTCGGTTCAGTTTTATTGTCTGGTCTAGCTGGGTTTGATTGATTTGGCATGGCTGCATTGCGGTAGTATTGGATAATGCTTTCATCCTGTTCGACCATACTCAGGCTGGTATTATTAAACACTGCATCGAAGTAGGCTGCCGCTTCCTGCTGAGTGACTTTACGCTGACTAAGCTGCTTCATTTCATACATGTGTTCATCCCATGCACGGACTGAAATCCCCAGTTGCCGTTTGACCCGTTCCGCATCAAATCGGGTACTGTGTGGAACTTTGACCACACCCGTATTGGCCTGCTGTCCACGTAAAGCGATTGCCAAGGTGTTGTTACACACCACCCGAATACTGGTAAATTGTGCAGTGGTTGCCAGTGTGCCATCACAGGCGGTTGCCAATAAAATGTAGCCGTTGCTGACATCGTTGCCTTTCAAGGCTGCGCTTTGCCCTGTGCGTGCCAATGCCCAGAATTTCTTACCGCCTTTGAGTACGCCTGCGGTCTCCAGTTCAAAGCCTGATTGTTCAGTCAGGTCACGGTAGAAATGTAATATTTCCATCGGCTGGACTTCCTGAAAGCGCTGGCTGACCACCGACAACGGTGCATGGGTATCAGAGCGGTAAAGTACCCGTTGTTCCTCAAAGGGCATAATAATACTCTGCCCCCGATGGTTCTGTGCCATGTAGCTGACATCGGAGGATTCAATCCGCCAGTCCATGCCTGCCTGCTCTGCCCAGACCTCCAACGGCTGGTTTGGCGTGAGTTGGTTGCCGAGTCCATGCCAAGGGGTTTGTCCAGTAAATGCCATTGTTTCAACTAAATGTGCCATAGGATGTGTCCTTTAATTCTGCTGTAAATTGTGTCTTGTTCAGTATTTATGCATGCTGATGCTGGAACGGGTTTGATCCGCCAGTACCAGAATCACGCCACCCAGAGCTGCGCCTGCCACGCCACCAAGCATCGGTGAGAAGCCCATTGACTTGGCGAGGTTCATGCCCAGCATTGCCAAAGTTGTCGGTGCGCTAGCAAGGCTGAGTTGCAGGGGCTGGGGTTCCCGAAAGCGTGGGTTATACGGTTCTTCTTCTGTATCCAGATACGACATGGAGTTTCTCCAATATTTAAGAAATGAGTGTTTAAAAACGCTGCCGTAGACATCATTTCGATGTCTGTTGGTGTTGCTTCATTTCAGTAATATGTATCTGAAAACAATTGGAATCGTATGCCTGTTCATTTTTTACTGGGTTGTACAAAACATCGGGACAAATCGAATTGACCTGTGAAACCGTTGTGATTATCATGGGCTTGCTGACCCTCATGGTCAGGCGGTTTTGACAGACCGTACCTAAGAGCACTAAAAGATTCATTCTTTTGGTGTACGCCCTCGTGCTCCCTCTGCGGTAGAACGGGAGGGGGACACCTTCGGGTGTGCTGATTCTTAGGTTCAGTCTGTCAACCCTCTTTCGTTCTGCCACCATTATTTGACAGTGATGCGGTAGAACTTCTTAAATACCTAAGGAGTCAATCATGACTGTTTTCTTTATTTCCAAGCATTCCCCACCCCTACCTCACTTTTATAACAATAGCGTCCTGCCTCATCACATCTGTGCCTTTCCACGCACGGACTAATCCCGTTTTGCCACAGCATTGTGGTTAATCAGGAGTTTCAGGCATGAAACTGATTGCTCAATTGATTCTGGTCATTGGCTTTATTGTCATGGTCGGGCCGAGCTTTGTCCTGATGCTGCTCGCCATTATGTTCCTGATGGCTCTGGCAGGCTGGGACAACAAGTCTGACGATAAATAGCACCAGAACAATATCTTTCTAAAAGTTATAACAATATCAAGGTGAAAGAAGATGTTTACAACCAATCGCACAATGATCATGGGTGGGGTTTTAATGGGTCTGCTGGCACTGGCAGGCTGTGAAAGCAAGTCCAAACGTGACTTTAACGCTGGCTGCCAGTCGGGCGGTCAAAGCCACTCCACCTGTTCCTGTGTCTATGACCAGCTGGAAAAGCAGTATTCCCCCGCACTCATGGAGAAACTGGGCCAGGCCAACATGTACAACATGGAGCTGCCAAGGGGCTTTGACCTCGCCATGATCCGTGCCGTACAGCATTGCCAGTCACGCTAGGGGGATGCCATGAAAGCCAAGCATTACCTGATCGGTGTCTACCTTGTGATCGCCCTGCTGTTCTCATTCTACCTGAAAGGTTGCAGTGACACGGCTGACCGCAGCTATTCCTACAATTTCGGCAAGGCGCTTGCCTGGCCGATCTCAATGTTTAAATAAAACCTGAAAAAAAGTCCTGCGCGTAGTCAATACCCCCGTTCGGGCAGGCAAACCCATAGGCAATCCAACAACAATAATCAGGACCTTTTTTATGAACAAACATGTTAAACCGTTTTTACAGGGCAGTGTCCTCATGGCCTGCCTGTTCAGTGCCACCCATGTCCATGCCGACCTGAATCGGGTGATGGCCCTGATCAATGATCCCTCACAGGCACCTGAAATCAGGCGCTGCCAGGGTAAGGCGAACTGCAACGCCTTTGTGGCAATCAGCAAGGAATGGCAGGTCATCCCCAAAGGTGACCCGCTACGCTACTTTATATACAGCAACGACATGCAGGGACTTATCCATGAGGGACAGGGCAAGAACCTGAAAAACCAAAGACTCAGAGAGATTGACGAGCTGCCCTTTTACCTCTTCGACCAGAGTGCGGAGAACCCGAATGACTACTGGCTATACCTCAAGGGACTGGTTGTTCTGCAATACATTGAACGCACCCAGCCTGATTTTAAGTAAGCCACTGGATCATCCGCCATTTCAGGAAGAAAACCCCTTATGAACAGATTAATATTTACAGCCACCCTGCTGCTCACCCTAACCGCCTGTCACAAGTCCCCCGTTGAGGAGTCCCACACACCGCCAGCCGATGCCGCCGATACAGGTGTGGCTGACCCTGAACCACAGGACAACACAGGCAGTCAGGTGGACTGGCCCCTTGATGAGGCAAGGGAACGCAAGGCGGAAGCCGCGGCAATCGCCCACGATGCCTATGACCCCGACAGTATCTATACGGGATCGGACAATGTCGCCATTCCACCACCCCAGCTCAAAAGGAGGCTGTTGCCAGGCGAGTCCCTTGACACGGAATACAGGCCTGTGGGCTTTACCCGAACATTTCAGGTCAGGGCAAGCACGATTTACGACATCACCCGCCTAAGGGTAATGTCCGAAAGCAACGATGTGGTTGACCGAATTGAAATCAATGGCGGGGCCTGCCAGATATCGGGCTTTGAACCCTATACGATACGCTTCCCAGTAAAGGTCATCTATGCAACCACGTTCAACCTGATTGTCAGGAACTGTAGGGCTGACCAGATCAGGGAGGTTGACCTCTATACCACCTATGGAAAACTACCCTATACGTTAATTGAGGAATAAAGCCATTTCACGCAGGTACAGCCTCCCAATTAAACATTCTGCCTCCCCCTTTCCCTGTTAGACTTTCAGCGTAAGAAAGCCAGATACATGGATGGGCTTGGGGTAGAAATGTTTCTTAGGGGAACATCCCGTTCAGGATGAAACGTCTATCTACTTTGCAAAGCTAATTATATTCGTAAAAGGAGATCAGCACTTTCCATCGCACATCCACTTATCACTCATATTAATTAATAAACCTATAGGATGTGTAGTCTTGTTTTTAATTACACATTACAAGAGGAAAACTAACTGTTTCCGAGAGCAGAGTTCAGTTGAAAATATAACTCCGAAGCTTAGAACTGTACGAAAGCTTCAACTTCTGGAATTCGTTTTTTCAAAAATTCTCGTATCGTCTTTTTTAAACTATTCACATGCAAATTTAAGGTTTGAGGTTGCCTCTTTTTCGAAGAGTTAAGAGAGTTGCTGACTTCCTCTTTGAGCGTAATTTGAATACTTTGGATCTTGCGCTTCCCTCTACTGGGAGGTGAAACTGCTATATGAAATTTTTCTGATTGCAAAAGAATTTTTTCTAAGTTATTAACGAAAGACTCATAAACTGTACTAAATTTCAGGGATATGCCACAAGGAAATTCATCCACCTCTTTATCATCTTTCAGCATGTTATTTATCTTGTCATTTCCAGAATGATCAGTATCTTTTTTAAGGTCAATAACATTCAAATTATGGTCTTTAAAAATGAGTTTACAATGATATTCAATAAAAAAAAGAGCAAGTATGGCATTTAGAACAGCATCGTATCCGAGAGAGTGGATTTCTTTTCGATTGCCAATTCGTTGATTCGAAAATTTGTCTAAAACAGACAAAATTTCTTTCGCCACAGCGCTTAAGTTGTTAATTTCATCAATCTGGGCAGAATGATATTCATTATTATTCCCTTTTCTCATAAAGTCTAAGCGCCTTGACTGATAATTGATCAAGAAGTC
Organism: Acinetobacter sp. GD03645; assembly: GCF_029845285.1. NCBI lineage: Bacteria > Pseudomonadati > Pseudomonadota > Gammaproteobacteria > Moraxellales > Moraxellaceae > Acinetobacter > Acinetobacter sp. GD03645. The sequence continues at coordinate 93,770 of NZ_JAOCLL010000010.1, forward strand.
TCGAAGTAAATAGGGTAAATTTTCAGGGGGCTCATCCAAGTCCATTTGAAGTACAAAGTGGGTTAAAGTAAGCTTTGAATTAACTTCAGTGCTGTAGTCAAGATAAGATGAAGAGTCAAAATAAAGGGGAGATGCATGAGAATATAGAGGAGCAAGAATTTCATAGCATTCGTTACTAGTTGGTAATTTAGCAAGACTTTTCTGATCCTTACTGCTATTAAACTTACCGTAAGACAAATGAATTGGTAAAAAATTTAAAAATAGATCTTCAATGCCAAGCAATGGAAATAGGTTCGGCAGGTATAAACCATTCTCATTTAGGTATGATAAAATCTCGTCTTTTCCATAATTTTCTCTATTGGAGTGAAGTATCTTGGAGGCTTCTTCCCAAAAAGAGATAGAAACTTGGGAAAATAACTCTCGAATTTCATCAAGAGTCATAATTTCATTCGAAATGAGAAAAAGATCTGGTAACAAAAGTCTGCCAGTTTGGATAAAGCCAATCGCATTATCCAGAAACCGTCTATCTTCCAGAATAATACCTATATTTTCTTCAAGCTTATCATCCATAACTTCATTGTTATATTTTAAATATGCCTCTATCAATTTAAAACTTAGCTGTTTATCGATATTTGATCGGCTATTAACCATGAGCATATAAAAAGTAGGAAATTTCAACCTAAATTTACAAGAGTAAATCGCTTGTTCGATATGGTTTTTAACTAATGGATCAGCAATGGAAAAAATTGCATGTGTGTAAGTTTTCTCAGTAGCCAATTTTAATCCTATATAAATCAAAAACTAAAACAAAAAAATCAGGGTGGATAGATATTCAATTCTCAAAGCAGCAAACTAACTTATACCAACTAGCCTACTCCTAGCTTTGAGGAACAATGCGATGTGCCAATTTGAAAACTTAATGCAACTGCTACAAGTGATACGCCACGATTTCGGTAACATCATTTCATTTCAGTTTAAGAATCAACCATCTATCTTCACGATCATACTTGCCTATACGATCACTGAAAACTGGCTGATGCTGGCTTTTCTTACCCGTGGTACTTATATGATTAATAATAAATATTAATCAACAGGTTACACTTAAACAGAATCATTAACCATAAATTGTATCCAAATAACAAATTTGGTATATGAGGGAGACTCTCTATGACTACATTAATTCAGCCAATTAATCGATTAATAGTTAAACCAATTACCACATGGAAAAGACCCAATATTGTGTCTTTAGATGAAGATCTTGACATATTTGAAGCAAACTACGGCAATGCATCAAATGTCTTGGATCAACACCATACATTGAGACTACAGGATAGCCTTTTTACTCATAATCAAGAAAAAGGTAGTCCACAAATTCTACCTGAAGATGCGTACCTCCTCAGACACTTTTATTGTTATTGGATCACAGAAAGAGTTAGCAACAGAGATGAGTGTTTTCTGTACTATGAGCGAAATTCGATAACCTCATCCCATAAACTGCTTGTAAGTGATTCAATTCTTGCTAGTTACTACAAACGGCTTTTCATGTTTGAGGATATTAGTGAGGGTGACTACAAAAGCGAACATTACAATTGCGTCATGGGTGCTGTAAGCAAATTCTGGTCTTACCGCTTTGATCTACTCAATCTATGGAATGCACCTAGGGCAAAGATCACAATCCAAGAGGAGAATGGATGTTTCCAACAAGTTGCTGTCGCTGATATTCTGAATCAAATAAATTTAGAAGTGTATAAGAATATTCATGGTCCTATCTTTAAAGAGGCTATTCGAGTACGAGTTAGGCGTGCCGCCAGCCACTTTAAAAGTGCAAAAAAATACCTCTCTGAGCTACGTAATGACTTCGGACGGCTGCTAGTTATTCGATTGGACTTATGCGTACCAACGGAACTAAAGAATATTAGTGTTTCCGAGTTGAAAGTTAATTTTGATCGTTTCACACAGAAATTGAGAAGAAGTAGATTACTGAAGCTAAATGGCTATATCTGGAAGCTTGAATATGGTTTTGCAAAATCGTTTCATTATCATCTGATTATATTTCTATGTGGTAGAAAACACAGCCATGACATCAAACTTGCCCAAATGATTGGTGAGATGTGGGATAAAACGATTGGAGGTAAAAATTGCTATTTTAATTGTCATTCTACCAAGCATTTAAAACATTACAAAGATATTGTAGTAGGTCGATTAGAGCGAAATGATCATTCAAAATTTGAGCGGTTACTGAATGTGGTCATTAGATATTTCTGTAAAAAAGATCAGTTCATTATACATAAAAGTATTTTGAACAAAAAAACTTTTGATACTGGTCGTACATACAGCACTCGTAAAAATCTTGGGCGTCCAGCAAAAATTTAATTTATAGGAAAGGAATACAAGATGAATCAAATTCTTCCCCCAATATCTAATAATTGGTCAAGTTTTTCTCAAATGACTCAAAACATTTGTATCCATCCAAATGATCAGCAACAAGTTGCGATTTTAGCCCAAACTCAAAAAGCTCTTGTAAGAATGGAACGAGATTCTTTTAAGATTTTTGCCGACAAAAAACGAACAAAATTTAGTCCAGAATGTATAGCATTTTTCAGGTTAATACCGTCTATTGCTCAATTACGTTTTTGCCTTGATCAAACAATTGAAATAAATAGTTACATTCGAGTAATTTTTGAAGAATTATCTCATCCTATGCATGAACAGTTTCTAACTGGCTTTCATACATATTTAGATACGGAATATTACCTTAATACTATAGATCGCATTAAATCTGCGGTTATACAAAACAAGTGCGCATTAAAGTCACTCAAGAAAGTAGCTTTAATCAAAGATCAGGTAAGCAAGCAGAAAAAGAACTTCAGCCAACTTTTGATTAAACACCAAGAATTGAACTGTTTTCTAATTGAGTTACCATTCGAGCAAAACTCTGCGGCACTATGGGGAGAGTCGTTAGACTCTTCAGAAAAAAATACTATCTTGTTTTTGAAAAAATATCTAAAAAATATTCATGCAGCCACTATCTTTGATCAAAAGCTATGTGACATACAGTGGCGCATAATAAAAAACTTTAACGGGAAATTAACTGGTCAAATTTTAATTTACCTAGTTAATATTAATGTGGACTGTCAACCAGCTTTCCAAGAGATTTGGACTAATACGACTAAAGAGGGACTAGCGAGTTATAGTCCTATCTCATTGTTCTATATCACTCCATTAACCTGTTATATGGGTAATGGTGTAGCTTTAAAAGAGTGGAAAGAAAAGCTGGATTTACTACAAATCCCATTAGAATTTTATAGCTATAAAGCCAATGGTATAAGTTTCGAATGGAAAAGTTACACAGGTAATTTATATGCATTAAAGTCAAAGGACTAGTAAATATGGGAGCAGCAATTCAACTATCTACTTCAGACTATTTATTCATGAAATACCGCTCAATGACAGTTCTGCTGGATGAAGTAGTACGAGAATACTATCCTCATCTCAGCAAGGTAAAAGTCCTTGAAAAAGCACGTAATCAGGAATTTCCTTTTTCTTGTTTTAAATTGGATAAAAGTCAAAAAGCACCATACTTTGTTCATGTCCAAGACCTAGCAAAGGTCTTGGATCAACAGTATACATTGGCTCATCAGGATCATGTTACCTTTCATCGATGAGGGGTAACACTTCTGCCAACGCTATAGTCTTTTTCCTTTTCTTCACAGAAACATACCTTTCCAAACTTCCCCATGAATCATGCAGGCTTACCTGCTGAATCTGGGGAATCGTAAACCCTTGTTCTGCAAGACGTGTACACCCCTCATGTCTTAGATCATGAAATCGTAAATCTTCAATACCTAGTAATTTACAAGCATTTCTAAATTCACCACCTATGGTTCTAGGGCTAAGCGGTATCAGTAAATCCTTATCATACCCTCTTTTAAGCATACGTTTCCTGACATCTTTACGCTGCAATAGCTCAATCATCTTTTGACACGGTTCAAGTACATTAAACTCTTTATGATTTCCTTTGGAGCCCTTGGGGTTCTTTAGGTCTCTGACTTTCCAAACTTCATTATCCACATCATGATCAGCCAACAGCATCTCCGTAATTTCTGCCTCACGTCGGCATGAAAATATAGCGAACCACATGATCAAGTGCATGGGATAACTATATACAGGGTTCTGCCATTTTCGATAAAAGTACTCGGTCAGTTTTTTTAACTCCGCCGTCGTTGGCAATCTGTCACGCTTGCCACTGGAGGAAATTTGCCTTGTTTTTCTTAATTGAGCTGTAGCCTTATCAAAACCAGCCAAATCCACATTCACATCCCACAGGACTGAGGCATGGGACAACACACCACGGATATGTAATAGCTCATGTTGCAAGGTGCTGGTTGCAATTGGCTTTAAATCTAGTTTGTCATAGCCATTCTTGCGTAAAGCCACATGATCTGAAATGTCTGCTGGTTTTATTTTTGTGATAATATGCTGCGCAATTGGAAATTTCTGAATTAGGCGAAGACAGTAGGTTTTAGTACGACCATATTCATTGCCAACTTCATCAAGATATTTCTCTATGGCATTGGCTAAAGTGATGTTGGTCACATCCGATCTGCCTAATAAAATCTCTGGATTTTCTTCGATTTCCTCTTCACGCATTGCTAACCATTTTTGGGCAAGTCGCATTGAACTAAACGTTTTACTCTCTTTGAAATTTGCAAGGCCTTTACGGCTTATTCTAATTTCAGCACGAAAGCGTATAGTTCCATCCGCCAATTTGCGTTGTGAAATTGTTCCCATAGTTTACGCCTTATCTCTTTCTCAAGACCATAATGGCGTAATTTGGTGTAAATTTCAAAAATAATGGTTCGAAATGAGGCGTAAAAAATCGAAATAGTCCAAAATATGCAACACTGTAAAGGTATGTTTTTTAATATGAATATTAACAAAACCATTGAAAGCACGAAAGAACCTCGCATCAGTGTTGCGCCCATGATGGATTGGACAACCAAAGACTACCGTTTTTTCGGCCGCCTATTTAATCCAAATGTGGTGCTTTATACCGAAATGGTGACTACAGGCGCGATCATTTATGGTGGTGCCAACCGCCATTTGGACTTCAACAAGGAAGAACATCCGATTGTGTTACAGCTTGGTGGTTCCAATCCGCAGGAACTGGCAACCTGTACCAAAATGGCTGAGGATTGGGGCTACAACGAAGTCAACTTAAATGTCGGCTGCCCAAGTGACCGTGTCCAGAACAATAAGATTGGTGCATGTTTAATGGCTGAACCAGACTTGGTGGCTGAATGTATTCATAGCATGCAAAAAGCAGTGTCGATTCCTGTTACCGTGAAACATAGGATCGGGATTGATGACATGCAGTCTTATGAAGAAATGCTGCATTTTGTTGACACTGTTGCGGCAACGGGCTGTACCCATTTTATTGTACATGCACGAATTGCCATTTTGCAGGGCCTGTCTCCAAAAGAGAACCGTGAAGTACCGCCCTTACGTTATGAAGATGTCTATCGTCTCAAGCAGGAACGCCCTCACCTCACCATTGAAATTAACGGCGGCATCAAAACCTTTGAGGAAACACAGCTGCACTTACAGCATGTTGATGGGGTCATGATTGGCCGCGAAGCCTACCACAATCCCTATTTATTAGCTGAAATGGGTCAATTGTGGAATTTGGAGGTACCGAATCGTTTTGACATTATGCAGCAGATGATGCCGTATATTCACCAGCGAGTAGCTGAGGGCGCACCACTTTCAATTATCACACGTCATATTCTGGGATTATTCCAGAACTTGCCAGGCGCACGTAAATGGCGTCAGGCACTGAGTGGCGGCAATGCAAAAACCATCGCCGACATTGAAAATGCCATTCAAAATATTCAGGCAGCCATGCAACGTACTGAAGACTATATAAAAGAACATCAACACTAGGCTAATGCTCTAAAGATAAATTTTCTGCATGGGAACATAGCGTAATCCGCCATTTTCCATAACAGGAGAGGTTGAACTAAATCCAAATTTCTTGTAGATCGGCTGAGCATAGCAACTTGAGTTAACTGTAATACTGGAGTTTTCCTTACGGATTTTATCTTCAATAAACGTCCACAACTGACGACCAATCCCCTGTTGCTGAAAATCTTGATTCACAAAAAAATGAAGCAAATGCGCAGGCTGCCTGTAGGCAATCACACCAATAAGCTGTGTATTTTGCTCAAAAACAAAATATTCCACATTTGGCATTTCCAACAATTTCTCAATCATTGCACGATCAAATTTGTGTTCACCCTCAGCACTGATAACAAAATCTTTTATATATGGCTGAATTAACTCTACTATTCCTCCAATATCAGACAATTTGGCAGTACGAATCATTTTATTCTTTCTCTCTTTTTATGGCATTGATAAACAATAATTTATTATCATAAAATATCACAAAACCATTTACATCTAACCTTTAAATTTTGACTATTTTTCACCAAAAAAAGAAATATAATCTTACAAATCATTTTATTTAAATTAAATAAATCTCAAACACATGATAATAAAAGAATTATTTATATGAACTTTTCGCTAAGTGATTTATATAGTCATTAAAAAGTTATGTTATTACATTGCAAATAAGTTTTTTTAAGATTTATCGCTTACTATGTGCCGCGTACGGATTCTGGCACACGTTCAGTTGTTTTGAAAATGCGGTAGAGATTTACAATGATTTATGATGTACTTTCAGTTGACCACAGCATGATATATCCACCAGCACAACAGCTGGTTATTCCTTATCGGGAGATGCCAAGGCTGCCATCAACGCCAACCATTGATGTAAGCAAGTTTTCTCAAAAGCTAACCACGCGGGCGTCCTATCGTAGCTCATCTCAATGTGCCAAATTCGTTAGGATCGCCTTGCAATCTGCGGGCGCCAATATTGTTCAGCACCCTATCGCCGCATCAGACTGGGGCCGTACCTTACAACAGATTGGCTATCAAAAAATCACGCCTGACTTTAACAATCCACAACCAGGTGACATTTACATTATACATCGCACCAAGAAGCATCGTTATGGACATATTGCAGGTTTTACAGGTTCGCAATGGGTCTCTGACTTTAAGCAAACTAGCTATGACGTGTACAAAGACCCAAATGTGACCTACAGCTATTACCGCCTAGCACCACAATATCCACAGGCTTAATTTATTGGGCTGTTTAAGCCCTGATTTTATCCAGCTTCTTTAAGACTTCAGCCACCGCAACCATTGCGAAGCTTGAAGTCACCACCACCGCCGATCCATAACCACCACAGCGCAGTCCAGCAGTTGCACAGACATCAGCGCTTGAAAATGGATTGTCGATGGAATAAACGCAAGTAATTCCAAACTTGTCTTTCGGCTTTTTACAAATGCCTTTGGAACGTAGTTGTGTGCGTAGTTTGGCAAGCATCGGGTCCTGTTCTGTTTTGGACAAGTCTGCCACCCGAATCTTGAGCGGGTCAAGCTTACCACCTGCTCCACCTGAAACTATCAGGGGAATTTTGTTAAAACGGCAGTGCAGCATCAAAGCCAACTTGGCTTTGACATCATCAATACAGTCTAAAACGATGCTTGGAACAGGATTCAGAATCTCTTTGACATTCTCAGGTGTGAGATAGTCATCAATCACATTGACTTTCATTCGAGGATTGATTTGACGGCAACGTTCCGCCATCACCTCAATTTTTTCCTGTCCCAGTGTTGAACTCATTGCAGGCAGTTGACGGTTGATGTTGGATGCGGCAACCACATCCATATCCACCAGCGTCAGCTCACCAATCCCTGTACGTGCCAGTGCCTCAACCGCCCAGCTTCCCACACCGCCAATACCAATCACCATGACATGGCTTTGCTCATAGTGTGCAAATGCATTTTCTCCATAAATTTTGGCTACGCCAGCGAAACGGCGCTCATATTCATCATTTTGGAGATCGGTCATAGCAGTCGTGGTCTATCTTTTCAGTCAAAGCAGTATTTTAGCGTGTTTAGCTTCTTTTAGGTTAGTCCGATGAAACTTTACTTGGCGATTGACCTTGGCGGCTTAAAACCAGCAACAGAATAAAAACCATGAAGCTCATGGATAAGGCTAAAAGGTTTGCATTGATCCAACCTAGACTACTTAAAATTGGGGCAGGTAAAAATGCCCCTAAAGTTGCAAACAAGGCAATTCCTGTCTCATTGATACCTTGTACTCGATGTTTTTGCTGCTCATTTAAACCAGCCAATAAAGTGGATGCACCTGAATAAGCGAAATTCCAGCCCACACCAAGGACAATCAGCGCAACATTCATATAAATTCCAACCTGTTCAATCATTGGAATCAATGACGATAACATCAGCAAAGCAAAGCCCACATAAATCGTGGTGTGTGTGCCCCATCGTTGAATCAGTTTCGATACAAAGAATGACGGAATAAACATTGCCAATACATGCAACTGAATGGAGATTGAGGCATAGTGAAATGAATGATGTTCCTTTAAATGCAAAGAAGACATAATCATCATCACATTCATAATATAGTAGGCAAATGCACCGCTTATCACGGCGGCGATAATCAAGCTGCTCGGCAATTTGGCGCGCTGAATTGGTTCAACCATTATCTGCTGTGTCTGTTGATGTTGGAATTTTTTATTCCATAGATACAGGATTGGAGAGAGTAACAAGGCCAAGACACTAAAAATGAAATAGATCGCAGTAAAATCGGGTAAACCCTGCACCTGCTGAAACTGAATCGCCAATATGGGGGCAATCATTGCAGCAATCACACCACCTGAGATCACCATGGCTGTTGCTTTCGGAATGAGTTCTGTTGCAAGACGATCAGAGGCCGCAAAGCGATAAAAATTCGCAGTCGAGATAAATAAACCCAGTGAAAAATGGCTAAGACACAATAGATAGAACTGTTGCTGCTGTAATGCCAGATAGCCTAGAACACCCGCCAGGAATAGGCAGATGCAGCCAAATTGAAACACCAGATGACGTCCCAACTTTTTCATTAGAAAAGAAAAAATAAAGGTGGTCAGTAGCATCGCTAAAAACTGCAAACCATAAGGAACTGTGGCTAGGGCCTGAGTCGGCGCAAGCTTTAAGCCGACAATCGCCGCCACGGTCACCGATAAGACCGCCGCAATCAAGTTCAGTGCCTGTGCAGCCAAGAGATAATAAACATAGCGAGGTAATTGATTCAAAGCCTTTATCCAGTTTTATCGGGCCTGACTACCTTAACGCTGAATGCTTGAAATTCAAATAAAAAAGATGAAAGACCAGCTTTCATCTTTTTTGAGGAGGTATCCTAACACCTTATGCAGCAATCAGATTGCGCAGTACATAATGCAAAATGCCACCTGCCTTAAAGTATTCCACCTCATTCAGGGTATCAATTCGGCACAACACCTTAAACTGCTCCTGACTGCCATCCTCACGTACCACCTCAACATCAAGGATTTGATGCGGCTGGATATTATCTGACAATCCATAAATGGATAACACTTCGCGACCTGTCAGGTTCAGGGACTGACGGGTTTGCCCATCAATAAACTGCAAGGGCAATACGCCCATTCCCACCAGATTGGAACGGTGAATCCGCTCAAAGCTTTCCGCAATCACCGCCTTGACACCCAGTAGGTTGGTGCCCTTTGCGGCCCAGTCCCGTGATGAACCCGTTCCATATTCCTTGCCCGCCACGATTAACAAAGGAACTTTTTGCTGTTGATAACGCATGGCAGCATCATAAATTGCCAGTTTCTCACCTGTCGGGATGTAAATGGTGTTGCCACCCTCCTCTCCATCCAGCATTTCATTTTTAATGCGAATATTGGCAAAAGTGCCACGCATCATCACTTCATGGTTACCGCGCCGTGAACCATAAGAATTGAAATCTTTAGGTTCCACTCCTTGATCCTGCAAATAGCGCCCTGCTGGACTGTCCTGTTTAATGTTGCCTGCTGGAGAAATATGGTCTGTGGTGACTGAATCTCCCAACACGGCCAGGATACGCGCCTGCTCAATATTGGTGATGGCTTTAGGTGGATGGTTGATCTCCTCAAAAAATGGTGGATGGCGAATATAGGTCGAGTTGTTTTGCCATGCATAGGTTTGGCTTTGTGGAATCTGGATGGCCTGCCATGTTGCATCACCATCAAACACAGCCGCATATTCCTTATGGAACATCTCAGTATTGACTTTCTGCAACACTTGATCAATTTCGGTTTGGCTTGGCCATATATCTTTCAGATAGACCTCCTGCCCACCCTTGCCCACACCAATCGGCTGGGTGGTTAAATCGGTACGGATATTACCCGCCAGACCATACGCAACCACCAACGGCGGCGAGGCAAGCCAATTGGTTTTGACTAGCGGATGGACACGGCCTTCAAAATTTCGGTTTCCTGAAAGCACAGAGGCAACATTTAAATCATGGCACTGAATGGCGGCTTCAATTGCTTCTGGCAATGGCCCAGAGTTACCAATACAGGTGGTGCATCCATAACCCACAAGGTTATAACCAAGTTGATCCAGATAAGGGGTTAACCCTGCGGCGGCAAGATAGTCTGTCACCACTTTGGAACCAGGGGCGAGGGAACTTTTCACCCACGGCTTACGCTGCAAACCTTTTTCAATGGCTTTCTTGGCAAGCAGGCCCGCAGCCAGCATCACACTCGGGTTAGATGTATTGGTACATGAAGTAATGGCTGAAATGACCACATCACCATGATTGAGAGGATAACTTTGTCCATCCAGCGTACAGGATGGATTTTCATGGGGCAGGTTTGCAGCTTTGGCTTCCACGGCAGTGCCACCGCCACCCTCATTTTCCAAACGTTCCTTTGCTTCTTTGGCAGGTTTTAGGGTCAGTTCCATCAAGGCATTAAAGGTTTTGGGTACATCTGAAAGCAGGACCCGATCCTGTGGACGTTTTGGTCCAGCCAGACTGGCCTCAACCGTTCCCATATCCAGACTCAGCACATCAGTAAAAACTGGTTCATCACCCGTATTGCGCCATAAACCCTGTGCTTTACTATAAGCCTCCACCAGATCAATACGGCCCTGTTGACGGCCTGTTAGGGCCAAATAGCCCAAAGTCACTTCATCAATCGGGAAGAAACCACAGGTTGCGCCATATTCAGGTGCCATATTGGCAATGGTGGCACGGTCAGCCAGTGGCAGATCAGCCAAGCCATCTCCATAAAATTCAACAAATTTACCCACAACACCCTTTTGGCGCAGCATCTGGGTAATGGTCAGCACCAGATCGGTCGCGGTGATTCCCTCACTTAACTTTCCAGTCAGCTTAAAGCCAATCACTTCAGGAATCAGCATGGATACAGGCTGTCCCAGCATGGCCGCTTCTGCCTCAATACCACCAACACCCCAACCCAACACACCCAATCCATTGATCATGGTGGTATGTGAGTCAGTTCCCACCAAGGTATCAGGAAAAGCAAAGGTTTGTCCCTCATCTTCCCCAAGCCAGACCGCTTGGGCCAGATATTCCAGATTGACCTGATGGCAAATTCCTGTTCCTGGTGGCACTACACTAAAGTTATCAAAGGCAGACTGGCCCCAGCGTAGAAACTGGTAACGCTCACCATTGCGCTGCATTTCAATTTCAACATTTTCGGCAAAGGCATTCTGGTTGGCAAAATGGTCCACCATGACGGAATGGTCGATCACCAAATCCACAGGAGACAGTGGATTGATACGGTTTGGGTCACCACCTGCCTGAGCCATCGCAGCACGCATGGCCGCAAGGTCAACCACTGCGGGCACCCCTGTAAAGTCCTGCATCAACACTCGGGCTGGGCGGTATTGAATTTCCTGATCCGAACTTCTGGTTTTTTGCCAGTCCACCAAGGCCTGAATATGCTCAACTTTTACACTTTTTTGATCTTCAAAGCGCAGTAAATTTTCCAGTAAAACTTTTAATGATTTTGGGAGCTGATCAATATTACCCAGACGCTGTGCTGCCTGAGCCAAGCTAAAAATTTGATATTGCCTTGAACCGACACTGAGTGTTTGTAATGAATTAAAGCTATTGATTTTGCTATATCTAGCCATCGGGTTACCCTCCCAGTTTGGCGATTTCACTTGTTTGTTATGAAGTGCTTTATTCACTCTAAGCCAGTTTAGGAAATGATGTGTTTCCTTTTAGTTATCTTATTTTTAATGGGCTTATTGTTATTATCCTAAACGCAAGGCTGCCAATGAGTTTTGCCATAATTGCTCGGCAAGCTGGTCTTGTGGTTGCCCAAGGGTTTGCGCCAAACTATCTAAAACATAAGGCAGATTCACAGGCGTATTTCTCGTACGGTGTTCGATTGAGGTCTGGCAACACAACGGGGTCATATCAGGGCAATCAGTTTCAATCACCAGATGTTCAGCTCCAATCGCCTGTACCACCTGATGCAGTTTTTTGGCATTGGGATTGGTGATCTGCCCTGTCACACCAATTTTAAAACCCATTTTAATCAATGCTTTTGCTTCTTCAATACCGCCACTAAAAGCATGCGCGATACCACCAAGCTTGAATTTCTGTGCTTTTAATATCGCAAAGGTTTCGGCATGGGCCTTACGAATATGCAGTAGTACAGGTTTTTGATAATGCATTGCCAATTCAAGTTGAGCATTAAAATAATGCTGCTGTTTGGCAACAAGCTCAGGCTGTTTATGTTGCTTTAAAAAGGTGTCCAGACCAATCTCACCAATGGCGACACAATCATGTTGCTTTAACACCTGCTCCAGTTGTTGTAGATGGGCCTGTTGATGTTGTTCAATATAAAAAGGATGCAGACCAGGTGCGAGATAGGATTGAGGGACATTTTCCCAGCACTGCAACTGTTGGTGGGTCTGAATGAGTTCATCAAAGCGGGATTCAACAAAACCGATGAGAACCAAAGCCTCCACGCCCACCTGTTTCGCCTGTACAGCCAAATGTTGCCGATCATGGTCGAAATCGGCAACATCGAAATGGGTATGGGTATCAAACAGTTGCATCATTTTATTAAAAGTCCCGCTTTATAAAAGGGGGATTTAAGGAGATTTATTTGCCACAGGCGTAGATGCTGCTGGCGCATCCACCTTTGGCAAATATTCAGGTTTTAATACACCCTGTAATTTGTCAAATGGAATCACCAGACGTGGCAGACCGACCACATAAGGACCAATTTCATATTCAGCATATTGCAGAATTAAGCCCTGCTCACCCAACAGGAAGTTGTCAGTGACCTTAAACGGCCAGGCCTGCTCATATTCCTCAGGGTTATTGGCAAGTTTGCTGTCTACAATCCAGACCTTGAATGCATCATGCGCCAGCTTTTCCAAAGTTGCCTTTTGTTTTGGCAATAGCAGATCGTTCAATTGCACCTGTTTTTGATTGGTCAGGTCAAAGTTGTAGTAGCGTTGCGAGGTTGAGCCATGTGCGCCACCCAAATAACTGCTGCTATTCAGGACAACCGTTGCCAGTGTGCCCTTAGGCTGTAAAATCTTTGGTTTAATCATCAAACTGATTTGATGGCTGCTGCTCAATGCTTTCAGTTCTTCATCAATCTTGATAAATGAATTGGCATACAGTTGCGCTTGTGCATCCAGATTTTGCTTTTGCTCAGTGGCCTGTACGCTAGAGGCAGCGGTATCTTTATCAACAATTTCAAGCATCTTGCCGAGTTGACCCAGTATTTCCTGATCAAGCAACTGGTCAATAAACGGGAAGTTACTCTGCAAACGTTCAACGCTAAAATCTGGACAGGTATTGCCCTTACACTCGGGCAAACTCACCTGCACCTTGACCGTTTCACCACGTAAGATCGGCTCAGCCTGTGTCTGCACAATTGGCTGCTCTTGTGGCTTGTCCTCTGGCTGCTTAGGTTCTGATTTTGGCTGGCATGCGGCAAGCAGAATTGCACATGCCAGAACGCTAGATTTATAAAATGTTTTCATCGGAAACCTGCAAGCATTGTGATGACACAAGATTTTTAAATGCTAGCGGACTTCACCGCAAATCGCTAGTGATACATGCAATTCCTATACGCTCGTTACAAAGATTAGAACATTTGTTGATAAATATCAGGCTGTAGCATCTGTTTACTTTGTTCAGTGGTTAAATAAATATCCAGTTGTGGTGCATCCTTACTGATTTCATTGGCACGGTAATGCAGGCCAATACCCTCGCCATCAAAGAACCAGTCAGCCTGTCCCCAATACAGCTTTTTCGGCACCTGTTTTTTAACTTCTGTAGATTGTTTCTCAATCCATTGTTGATAATGTGCCTGAATAATGTCATTCAGTGCATTTTGCTGATTCTTCTGAATCACATCCAGAATACTAAGACTTTTTTGTAGTTTACGGTCTGCAACAAAGAAATAAAAACGGTCCTTGACCGCAATATCTTCCTGCTGGGCATTTACTCCCACTTGCAGCAACACATACTGATTCCGCTGTGATGCAATACGGGTATTCAAATGCAGCTCATAGGCCTTGTTTTTTGAATATTTATCCTGCCATTCATCTGACTTTTTTACATAGGCGTTGATGGCCTGTTGCAGGGTCAGGTTTTTATTCTGTTCAATCTGTTGCTGGATCACGTTGGCCTGATTTTTTGCAATCCACGTATTCAGCCATTCATCCTGAGTTTTAACGGTTTGAATATCGACATCAATACAGTTTTTCTTTTCACAAAATGGCAAGGCATAATCTGCCTTGGCCTCCTGCATATTGAGATAGGGTAAAACCTCAGCTTTTTCAACTGGCGCAGTATGCTGTTCAGTTTCCTGTGCTGAATCAGTTTCATTTTTCTTTGGATGATCACATGCCGTTAAAGCCATCATTCCAATCATTAAACTGACAGCAAAAATTGGTTTTAAAGTGTTCATCTCATCATCCCTTATTTTTAGTTTGTTCAATTAAAAACAGCCTCTAATTAGAAGCTGTTTTTATATATTTTAGTGTTCCCGTGTGTTACGGAACTGAATATCTGGCCAGCGTTCCTGCATCAACTGCAAGTTGACACGGCTTGGCGCCAAATAAGTAAGGTGTCCACCACCATCAACCGAGAGTTGATCGTGGGCCTTTTTCTTAAACTCATTCAGAATCTTTTCATCATCACAATGAATCCAGCGCACGGTATGCACACTTACAGGCTCATAAATACAGTCCACCTTATATTCTTCTTTTAGGCGGTACGCAACCACATCAAACTGTAACACACCCACTGCACCAACAATCAGGTCATTGTTGATTTGTGGCATAAACACCTGTGTTGCGCCCTCTTCCGACAGCTCTTTCAGGCCTTTCTGCAATTGCTTGGACTTTAACGGATCACGTAAACGCACACGGCGGAACATTTCAGGCGCAAAGTGTGGAATTCCCGTAAAATGCAGGTTTTCACCACTGGTAAAGGTATCGCCAATCTGGATGGTGCCGTGGTTATGTAGACCAATAATGTCCCCAGGCCAAGCCTCTTCCAGATGCTCACGCTCACCAGCAAGGAATGTCAGCGCATCACTGATACGCACGTCCTTACCGATACGCACATGATTCATTTTCAAGCCTTTTTCATATTTACCTGAGCAAATCCGCATAAAGGCAATACGGTCACGGTGTTTCGGGTCCATGTTGGCCTGAATTTTAAACACGAAGCCTGTGAAGCCCTCTTCATTGGCATCGACAGTACGTTCCTGAGTTGGATGCGCCTTAGGTTCTGGTGCCCAGTTGATAAAGGCATCCAACACATGGTCAACCGCAAAGTTACCCAATGCCGTACCAAACAGCACAGGGGTTTGCTTGCCTTGCAGAAACAACTCACGGTCTAATGGCTCATTTGCCATCTGTACCAATTCAAGTGATTCTTCAAACGATGCCCATGCTAGCTCACCCACTTTGTCACGGATATCCGCATGGTCATAACCATCACGCACTTCAATATCAGTAATGGTTGAGCCAAAACCCGCTTTATAGACATACAGTTTATTTTCAAGCAGGTTGTACACGCCCGCAAAGTCACGCCCCATGCCCAATGGCCAGGTGATTGGCACACAACGAATTTTGAGGACATTCTCAATTTCATCAAGCAATTCCAATGGCTCGCGAATTTCACGGTCCATTTTGTTGACGAATGAAATGATCGGTGTGTCACGCATACGACACACCTCCATCAATTTAATGGTACGCTCCTCAACACCTTTTGCACCATCAATCACCATTAAGGCAGAATCCACGGCAGTTAAGGTACGGTAGGTATCTTCCGAGAAGTCTTCGTGTCCTGGGGTATCGAGAAGGTTGATGGTGTGCTTTTTATAGGGAAACTGCATCACCGAGGTGGTAATCGAAATACCACGTTCCTTTTCCATTTCCATCCAGTCGGATGTGGCGGAACGGTCAGACTTACGGCTTTTCACCATTCCCGCAACCTGAATGGCCTTACCCCATAACAGCAGTTTTTCAGTCATGGTGGTCTTACCCGCATCGGGGTGGGAAATGATCGCAAAGGTGCGTCGCTGGGCAACCTGTGCCGCTAGTTCGTCTTTAAAACTCATGAGAAAAATCTTCAATATGTACACAGTTATGTACACAATTCCAAATATGTACTTAACCGAAAAAAGTGGGAATTCAAAATTGGCGCAATTGTAGCAGATTTAGAGAGTATGTTTTATGCATTGTTGATATGTCTTAAGTTATCCACATGATCATCTCAGGTAAATGCTGAATAAACGTTATATACCGATATAATCAGTGATGGAGAATAAATTTCTCTTTTATTTCAGTGTTTTTAGAACAGATGAGCAAAAGGCAATAAGATGAAAATAATAAATCCCGAAGACATATCCCAGCCAAAGGTGGCAGCAGCGATAAACTGGTGATTTTTAACCATGCCTTGCCCATGTGCCGTGCAGGTTATCCAGGTCATCTGGGTGAGCCTTGGAGTAATTTTGTTGAACCTGTAGAAATTGATTTTGTGATTCAATACAAGCATCTCACCGATGCAGGCTATAACGTACTGACATACGATTTCCGTAATCATGGTCAAAGTGGCGCAGCCAATGGTGGTATATCTGGCATTGGTCAATGGGAATGGCGTGATTGTGTGGGGGTGAAAAAGTTTGTTGATGCCCATCCTGAGTTCAGTAAAATGAAAGTGGCTTTATACAGTCAGTGTCTCGGTGGTATTTCACAATATGCAGCCATCAGCAAACATCCTGAACTTTTTGAAAATGTGCTGTGTATGTGCAGCCCACTCGTACCGAACATGACGGTTATTTTAGAGAGATTCGCAGCATTACAAGGTGTTGATCAATACCTTGAATTAGTCGACCTTGAATTGCTGAAACTAGGTGGTTTTCCAGCAGCAGATATGTCAGGGTCATTGTGGGCACCCCATGTCAAACTTCCAGTGTTGATGTGGCAAGTGCGTAAAGACATATTGACCACTGCTGAAGATTCTCAAAGAACATTTGATCTGTTGGCCAGTACCCATAAAGAGTTGTACTGGATTGAAGATACAACCAAACGCTTTGAGGATGGCTACAACTGGTTTGGCCGCCATCCTGAAAAAGTATTGTCTTATCTCGCCAAATATATGAGCTAATCTTTTTGGATACTACAGCAGTCATTGCCAATTCGCAGACTGCTGTAACCCACACTCAGGTGGCAACGCTATAAAAAATAAGTAATACCAGTCCCTACCTTTTAATCTAGACAGCAACAGCCTTGGCACGTGCGGCATGCAACTTTTTATAACTGTCAATCAGGCGCAAGTGTCGATCCAGCCCCTCCAGTTTCATACTGGTTGGGGTGAGACCATAGAAACGGACACTGCCATCTACCGATCCAAGTACCGCATCCATCCGTTCATCACCAAACATACGGCGGAAGTTAATTAGATAATCATCCAGTTCCAGCTCATCATCCAAAATCACCTCCAGCACCACATTCATGCACTGGTAGAACAGGCCACGCTCAACCGTGTTGGTGTTGTATTGCAGGAACTGCTCGACCAAATCTTTTGCTTCTTCAAATTGTTCTAAGGCAATATAAATCAACAACTTTAATTCAAGAATGGTCAGTTGCCCCCACACGGTATTGTCATCAAATTCAATCCCGATCAAGGTGCTGATTTCGGTGTAATCATCCAGCTCACATTCTTCTAAACGCTCGACCAAAGCTTCAAGGCTGTCATTATCCAGACGATGCAGGTTTAAGATATTTTCACGGAATGACAGCGCCTTGTTGGTGTTGTCCCAGATCAGGTCTTCCACCAGATAAATTTCTGAATAGTCAGGCACCAAGATACGGCAAGCCGTTGCACCTAAATGCTGATACACTGCCATGTAGACTTCTTTACCCATTTCCTCAAGAATGGCAAACAGTTCTTCCGCTTCTTCCACATTGCTGTTTTGACCTTGGTTGGTAAAGTCCCACTCCACAAACTCGAAATCAGCTTTGGAACTAAAAAAGCGCCATGACACCAAACCACTGGAATCAATAAAGTGTTCCACAAAGTTGTTTGGCTCAGTCACCGCATTACTTTGGAACGTTGGCTGCGGTAAATCATTGAGACCCTCAAAACTACGTCCCTGCAACAACTCAGTCAGGCTACGTTCCAACGCAATTTCAAAACTTGGATGCGCACCAAATGAGGCAAAGACTCCGCCTGTACGTGGATTCATCAGCGTCACACACATCACGGGGAACTGACCACCCAGCGAAGCATCTTTGACTAATACAGGAAAACCTTGTTCCTCCAAACCTTTGATGCCTGCTAAAATACCTGGGTATTTCTCCAAGACCTGTTGCGGCACATCTGGCAGCGTCATTTCACCCTCCAGAATCTCACGTTTCACCGCACGTTCAAAAATTTCAGACAGACACTGTACCTGCGCCTCCGCCAAAGTATTGCCTGCGCTCATCCCGTTACTGAGATAGAGATTTTCAATCAGATTGGATGGGAAATACACCACCTCGCCATCCGACTGACGGACAAATGGCAATGAACAGATACCTCGCTCGGTATTACCTGAGTTGGTGTCATATAAATGCGTGCCCAGCAATTCATCATCAGGGTTATAAATCTCAAGGCAGTATTCATCCAGAATTTCTACTGGCAATTCACCATTCGGGCCTGGCTGGAACCACTTTTCATCAGGATAATGCACAAACTCAGCGTTAGCGATCTCTTCCCCCCAAAACTGGTCGTTATAGAAGAAGTTACAGTTTAAACGCTCAATAAATTCGCCCAGTGCCGATGCCAAAGCACTTTCCTTGGTTGAACCCTTGCCATTGGTAAAACACATCGGCGATTGTGCATCACGAATATGCAGTGACCAGACATTCGGGACAATATTGCGCCATGACGCAATTTCAATCTTCATGCCCAACCCTGCCAAAATACTGGACATATTGGCAATGGTCTGTTCTAAAGGTAAATCTTTACCCTGAATATAGGTGCTGCTTTCCGAAGTCAGGCTTGGCATCAACAATGCCTGTGCATCAGCATCAATACTTTCAACTTCTTCAATAATAAATTCAGGGCCTGTCTGAATCACTTTCTTCACGGTACAACGGTCTATCGAGCGTAGAATTCCTTGACGGTCCTTTTCAGAAATATCAGCAGGCAACTCGACCTGAATCTTAAAAATCTGTTTGTAGCGGTTTTCAGGGTCAACAATATTGTTTTGTGACAGGCGGATATTGTCGGTTGGAATATCCCGCGCCGCACAGTACACTTTTACAAAGTAAGCCGCACATAACGCCGATGAAGCCAAAAAGTAGTCGAATGGTCCTGGCGCTGAGCCATCGCCTTTATAACGGATCGGTTGATCCGCGATCACTGTAAAATCATCGAACTTGGCTTCTTGGCGAAGATTGTCGAGATAATTAACCTTGATTTCCATGCTGGTACCTAATGCATCTTATGTACCAGCATAGGCACATAAGCTTGTAAATATGAATAAAATAGAATGACGATCTGAAATTGACTTAAACAGAATAATAAATGAGGCTTATCACGATCAATGAGCACTCATGATAAGCCAAGATAATATATGCCGCATTATAGAGGGATTTGCCTGAATTGATAACGTTTGTCTGTGTTTCCAATCGATATACAACCAGCCCAACCAAACTAGTCGTAATAATGATTTCGCTTTTTAGAGAACTTATCCAGTTGATTTAAAAAGCCCTCAAAATAGCTCTTGTCTTTATCCTCGGTACGATAACCCGCATAGAGTGTACGTCGTAGACCTTTGGGTGAGACGCAATCCAGACGGCGCGAAGTGACCCAGCCTTTATGCTCATATTCATTCACCACCCAATCAGGTAATGCCGAAATCCCGCGCCCACTAGCAACCAGCTGGATCAACATCTGTGTTAGCTCAGTGGTACGGATTTCTTTGGGATGCAGATTGGCTGGAATAAATAGCTTCGCCATGATGTCCAAACGGTGTTTATCCACGGGATAAGTCACCAAGGTTTGTTCTGCCAACTCCTGCACCGTAATCTTTTCCACCCGAACCAATGGATGAGTGTTGGACAAAACCAGTCTGGATTCATATTCAAAAATTGGAAAATACTCAATGCCTTTTAGAGCAATTGGGTCTGCGGTAATCAACAAGTCAAATTCCGCATTTTGTAATAACTCGTGTGGATTGGACTCAAAACCTGACACAAAATCCAGATCAACATCTGGATATTGCTGGCGGTATTGATTCAGCAACGGCATCAGCCAGTCAAAGCAACTATGACATTCCGAAGAGAAGATAATTCTGCCTGTTTGCCCATGCACAATACGGGCAATATCGGTATGTGCGATCTGGATCTGCGGTAACACATCATCCGCCAGCTTTAACAGGCGCAAACCAACATGGGAAAATGAAACAGGTCGGCTACGGCGATTCACCACCTCAACCCCAAACCATTGATCCAGCTCTTTCAATTGATGAGAAATCGCAGACGGCGTTAAATATAGGTCGGTTGCCGCTGCAACCAAGGAACCGTGTTCGCGCAAGGCGGTTAATGTCTTTAAATGACGAAGTTCTAACATACTAATAAACCAGTAAAACATGCCTTAGCTTGTTTCAATACAATTGAGCAGACAATATTTATATAGATAAAATTGAATTAAATTCATCTTATCATAAAACTAATGAATTATTATAAAAATTAATTTTATTTGATTTTTTTACACATTAGATGAATATTATTAATTTTAAAATAAAAAATGCCCCTTAACTTGGGGCGCTGTTTATCAATACATTTCTTATATTTACTGTCTTAGACTCTTTTAAAGCTCATCTCCTAATCCAAAATTACCAAAAATTGGCGTGTCAGATTCTTCCCCACCTAAATCAAAACCTCCAAAAATAGGCGTGGTATCAGGTTGAGGTTGAGGTTGAGGTTGAGGTTGAGGTTGAGGTTGAGGTTGAGGTTGAGGTTGAGGTTGAGGTTGAGGTTGAGGTAAGTTTTGATTATCAACCTGAGTATTAGAACCTGTATTTGTATGATCTGGGTAAGTAGTTTTTGTACCACCATTATTATTGTCTGTATCAGGTTTTCTTGGAGCACCATCTTTGGTTGATGGATATTCATCCAGCAACAAAACTGCGCTTAAAGGATCACATTGTATTCTTTCCTTTATACTTTCATCATCATAGATTACACCCTGAGCCTCTGCATAGAATTTTTTAGAATATTGTGCATGATAGCTTGCCACCCAGTTTTGTAAAATATTGGGCAAATTAAAGGTATAAAAATAAGTTCGTGATTCATTTGGCTGATAAACACTGACCGTTTCATCATTTAAACAATAATCTGTTTGTGTTATTTTTGCCGTTTTTGTACCCGTAAGCTGGAAAGCCGCTTTACAACTATTGGTATATTCATAAATTGGAGATGATGTTGTATTTTTGACCACCACCTGTAATTTATATCTGATTCGTAATGGATGACTCATACCCAGTAAATCCGAACGATCTCCCATCATCATTGGAACATGAGGGAAATTTTGACGAACAAACTGGATCGTGCGTTCTATTCCATTACAGTTTTGAGTGATGGGATTTGGATAAGCAACTGCATATAGCAAACCATCTTCTTCCATACGGTCTGGCCTAACATCTGGTTAAGGCTTGGGTACGGGACTTTCCGTGCCCACAGACAGTCCACCTGTCCCTGTTCCTCCAAGACTCACCCCTACACTCAGATTACCATCTTCATCTTTACAGCCAGCTAAAAGCAATGTCCCCATTAAGAATAGAAAAAATTTAGAGTTTATAGATGCCATAATATATGTTCTCATTTGCTTTGTTATAAAGATTTTGCTGACAACATCCTGTTGTCCTGCTTATCTCCCAGGCATTTTATCATACCTCTAAGCACCTGATATAATTCAATACTAATCACAAAATATTTAAGTTATTAAATGCAAAAAAAGGACCACCCTCATGCTGATTAAGGATAGCCCCAAAGGAACTTCTTCCCAAGAATATCTGAGTTTTGGTTTAGCCAATCAGTAAAACCTAGATACACTTGGCACTTTATTTTTTTTATTCATTCACCATTTATATATACATGGACGTCCGTTAGAACGAGTAGCTTAGACCAACACGCCCCCCCACTTCATTTCCGCCTGCGAAGCCAACCGCACCACTCAGTGAAACACGATTTGCAATGAATGAAGTCACAAGACCCACTGATCCAGCTGTTTCACCCTCATAGTGACCTACACCTGCAAACAATGCGACTTGACCTGAACGAATGTTTGGCACTGCCTGTTGAGCTGCAAGAGCCATTGCCACACCACGGTAAGCACTTTTCTCAAAGTTATCCAAACGTTTAGCTGCTTGATTAATACGACCATCAAGGCGATTAACCTCTGCTGTACGGGTTGCTGCCTCTACATCAATGCGTTGACCTAAGGCTGCATCACCTGCAACACGTGCATCCCTTTCAGCATTAACCGCTGCAATACGCTCTGCTTTAGTGGTTGCATCGCCTGCGATACGATCTACTGTTTCTTGTGCATCTGCATTGGCACGAAGTACTGCTTCATTGTTAATCGCTACGATACGAGCTTCCTTTTCTGCTACATCCCCTGCGATACGAGCTTCTTTTTCGGCATCATCTGCTGCTGCACGAAGTTTTGCTTCATTGTCAATCGCTGTGATACGTGCATCTCGTTCAGCATTGACCGCTGCAATACGTTCTGCTTTGGTCGCTGCATCGCCTGCAATACGTGCATCTTTTTCGGCATCATCTGCTGCTGCACGAAGTTTTGCTTCATTGTCAATCGCTGTTGAAAGAACAGCATCTGCATTGGCACGTTCTTTGGCTTCATCATCAACCGCTTTCTGACGTGCTGCAACCTCGACCGCTAATTTATCAGCTAAGTCTTTGTCACCTGCAATACGTTCCGCTTTTTCTGTAGAAAGTAAATCATCAGCATGAGCAATCAGTTGCGCACCTGCACCGATCTTGGCGATTTCTTTTTGTAGCTGTGATACGTTAATGGCATCTTGATTGTCTACACCATCCGCCACTTGACTGATCGTACGAACAGCACCAGTGAAGAACCCACCAAAACTCACCGTGTCCTCAGTACTACCACCACCACCATTGTGAGTATCAGCATTATAACCAATTGCGACTGAGTTTTTATCGTCAGCAACAGGCTGTCCTGGTGCCGCTGGATCTTTCGAACCAATTACAATCGTATTTTCTGCACTACCTGTTGTACTGTGACCAATATGGATTGCATTCAGTCCACCTCCAAGTGCGTCATGACCAATATTTAGTGCATTTTCACTTCCTGTTTCTGCATTATAGCCAAGTGTGGTTGCATTTTTTGCATTAGCCCATGTTTCACTACCAATCGCAGTTGCCCCATCACCACCACTCGCCCATGCCCGATCACCCAAAGAACTCGATTGGTTACCACGGACTTCGCTATGTCCACCGAACGCAGTTGCATTTTCATCATAGACATTTTGGCTATTACCTACAGCAACACTACCCGCTTTGTTTACATTAACGCCCGCACCAACAGCTGTACTATTGGTATCATTTGCATTGATCCATGAACCCACCGCAATACTGCTCTCACCTCTGGCATGGGCCTCAGCACTTATAGCAATAGAGGAATTGCCTGTGGCTTCATTGTTTGTACCCGCAGCAAAACTATCTTTCCCCATAGCATTGCTGTTATAACCTAACCCAATACTGGTGTTATCAACATCATTGAGTTGGCCCAAGATAATACCATTGGCTGTAGATGGAACATTGGCATAATTGGTTTCCCCTCCCATTGCATTACTTAAACCAGTGCCTGTTCCTGCTGGACCTTCCCATACAGGTGCTGCATAAGCATGACTTGCCATCAAGGCAACTGCTATTATTGATAATTGAAAATTTTTTTTCATTACATCATCCTTTTATTATGACCAAATCTAACTTAGTAATTCATTTAACTAAGTACGACTTAGTTCCCTCCGATGACATACGCTACACCAGCACGACCACCCACTTTTCCACCATCAGCAACACCAAATGCACCGCTGCCAGATAGGCGGTCACTAAATGAGGTAACCGCGCCAAATGCGCCTGCTGCTTCACCCTCGTAATAACCAACACCACCAAACACAGCAACCTGACCAGATTGGAGACTTGGGATTGCCTGTGACGCTGCCAATGAAATTGCGATACCGCGGTTAGCAGTTGTTTCCACACGGTCTAAGCGATAGTTTAATTGGTCAACTCGACCATCCAGACGTTTTACTTCTGCTACACGAGTTGCAGTTTCGCCATCAATACGCTTACCTAATGCAACATCCGCATTAGCACGTAAGGTTGCTTCATTATTAATCGCTGCGGTACGTTCTGCTTTTTCTGCGGCATCGCCTGCAATACGTTCCGCTTTTTCAGTTGCATCTGCATTAGCACGCAAGGTCGCTTCATTATTGATTGCTGCAATACGAGCATTTTTCTCTGCGAGATCCCCTGCAATACGGTCTGCTTTTTCTTGTGCATCCGCATCGGCACGTAGAGTTGCTTCATTATTAATTGCCAAGATACGTGCATCTCGTTCAGCATTAATCGCAGTAGTGCGTTCTGCTTTTTCTGCGGCATCACCTGCAATACGATCTGCTTTTTCAGTTGCATCCGCACCTGCACGTAAGGTTGCTTCGTCATCAATCTTTGTTTGCAAAGCATCATCACCAGCAATACGAGCAGTTTTTTCATTGTTCACCGCGGTGGTACGGTCTGCTGCTTCTTGTGCAATTTTGCCATCTAAAAGTGTATCACCTGCAATACGCTCAGCTTTTTCAGTATCAATCTTGGTATTAATCGCATCTAAGTCTGCTTGTGCAGGCGCATTATTAATTTTTGCAAGCTCTGATTTTAATTGTCCAAGATTCACTGCATCCTTATCATTAATACCATCTGCAACATAAACCACACGACGATCACCCATTGCAACAGTATTATCTTGATCTGCAACGGTATTTGCACCAATCGCTACCGAGTTGGCACCTGTTACTTTTGCCCCTGCACCTATTGCAACACCACCCTCCGCACTGGCTTCCGCACCACTACCAATCGCAATCGAATTTATACCACTTGCGACTGCATTACTGCCTGTGGCAATGGCATTGTCTGCGGTTGCTTTTGCACCAAAACCCAGACTAGTTGCATACTCACCTGATGCTTCTGACGTAGAACCTACGGATGTTGCACCTGTACCATTGACAGTAACCGAGTCACCAAATGCACTGGCTTGATTTCCTTTTAAATCAATATTGCCACCGACCGCTGTACCATTATCATCTGCAATGGTGATTTTATTTCCAACCGCCTGCGATGCTTGTCCATTTACAGTAATATCATTACCAACCGCTGTAGCAAAATCTTTATCGGTGGTATTGCCACTTCCGAGCACAGTGGAGCGAATGCCAGTTGTGCTGTTACCATTTCCGATAACAGCGGACCAATGTCCATTTACTGTATTTCCTGTACCACCAGTGAAACCTTCATTGCCTGTTCCAGTATTATCTGTACCAACCACAGTTGTATTCGCCGCCGCATTATTTGTACCGACAACCGTTGTATCTGGTCCAGTTGCAGTATTCCCTGTGCCAATGTTTGTTTGAGCTGCATATACATTTGCAGCCAATAAAGCTGTTGCTATTACTGATAATTGAAAAGTCTTTTTCATTACGTGTTCCTTTGCATACTAATTATATTGTTGATAAATATTGATTTTTAAAAATCCCATAAGTTCAGCATAACCATTATGCGACATGAATCATTAAATCAATATTCAAATGTGTAATCTGCACACGTATAAAAAGTTAGCACATAGGTTGTTCATTATCAAGAACTTTAAAAACAATAAAATAAAATACAAAAATAAATTTAAATCAATTACTTATTCTAAAAAAATCATATAAAAAATTAAAAAATAATTTTTTTCCTTAAATTTATATTAAAAATATGTTCAATATGTACATAGTTTAATTTTAGTGATACATTTCATCAAGTAAGTCACTTGAGTGAATTTGTTAAGAAAAATGGCTCACCATGAACCTGAAAAGCATGGGGGGGGGTACTTAAGATTTAAAAATGTGGAACTTACATAAAACAGGAAAGGAAACAATAAGTAGACTTTATGCGAGCATATTCATTAGATCTTCGTAAGAAAGTAATGGCTGCCTACCATCAAACACAACATAAATCTGAAGTCTGCAAAAGGTTTAATATTGCCAGGTCCACCCTGGATGAATGGATTTTACTGGAACAAACCACACAGGATTTGAAACCATTACCTGCCATCAGGAATGGCCGACCTTTTAGCATTAAGGATTTAGAAAGTTTTGAGGAATTTGTAAAATCAACGCCCTTTACACAAATTAGGGACTTACTTGATCCTTTTGAGCAGAAGTTTGGCTATAAGGTTTCCTATTCAGTTCTCTGGAGGGGCTTGCACAAGATAGGCAGGGCAAAAAAACGAAATTAATGACTAGCTGAGGTTACTGACTCATCTACAATGTTGTGATGTAAAAAAAGAAAAAATACAATATTAAGTAGTGAACTAGAACCAAAATATATGGTTCCACACAGCAACAGTAAGCAATTAAAATTTAAAATGATTTCATAAAAAATAGCTTGAGAAAAAACTATTTTTAAGACTGCTTAATACTGGAGTAATAAAAAGTAGAAATTTCTTTTATTGCTACAGGATCACGGATCAATCTATTAGCCTTTTAGGGGAAAATACAATGTCTGATCAATTTAGAATCATGGACCGTATCATGGCTTGCTATAAACCGTATTTAGGACAGCAAAATCGTTGCTCTTTAAATTTTAAAAACTGGAATTTGTCCAAAGCAGGTAAACTAAAATTTAAAATTATTGTACCTGACGGGTGTTCGTTACCTCATTTTAATTTAAGACAAGAAAGACTCTTTGGTTCTGATGAGATTCTTTATGAAGATCTTTGGAATGGTAAGGAAATTGACGTAAATGATAAAGATATTTGGCAAGGAAAGCAAAAGGTATATGTTGAAACAATTAATCCACTTCACAAAGTCAGTTATATGGCATTACAAGAAAAGAATAAATTGAGAGAATTCAGGGAAATCTTGCAATATGAAATTATTGTATATGTCATCTAATAACTGAAATTACACAGTGATCATTTTGAAAATGAAAATTTCTAGATAATCCACTTTCAAAAAATTTATATACAACTCTACCTCTAATGCAAATGATCTGTCTTATAATGGTTTTTTAATTGACCGAGTTTTAATACACTACAAATAGATAAGAACAAATGATAGCGTTGTGCTCTTACCATCTACTGAGCTGAATTAGAAAGGTTTCTATTCACACTTCGCAATATACAATACTGCTTAGGACGATGTCACTCATCGTACTGATAAACCCCCAGACGAAATCGTTTAGTGGCATCTGCTGAATTTTCATCATTCTTACAATAATCAATAGCAGCAGAGATCACGGCCTTTGACATTAGGTTCCATAAATCAGCACTCAATTGATTTAACTTTTCAACAGATTCCTGACTCAGCTCATCAGCAAATATTGCCTGTTCCAGAAAATTGCTCTGTCTAGTCAGGTTACTAATTCCAGCAGCAAGGTGGTCGGAAATATTTTGGGAAAATAATTGCTTACTCTCATCCATTTGTGGATCTGGAGTAAAACTGGAATTTTGTAGAATCACTTCATCATTTTCTTCCAGAACAATTCCCAACCTTTTTAATTCCAATAGAATTGATTTTGGATGTTTCTCAGAAGAAATTTGTCTCACAAGGCTTTCAAAGCTATTTTCATTACCCTGAAAAGGAATCCGTTCTGGTAATTTTTGACTCACCCAAAGACCAACCACACGTGCAGGAACACTGATCGGAAGCTGTAGGTTAAATTGATCAACCAAAGCATACTCGCCATAGCTTTGACAAAAAGCCCTTACATCACGGCGATTTAGACCAGACAACAAACTTATTGCGGAATCGGTTTTCTTCTGTTGAATCTTATCCAGTTCTTTTATTGCTTCGTTATAAAATAATGCTTTAAGCGCAGTGGTAAATTCACTATAACCAATGCCAGACTTGATCAGCCAATGAATCAACTGAGGCATGATACTGACGACATGCTCCAGTGTCGTTTCAGTATCATGAGACAACATCGTATCTTCAGAATTTACTAAAGTTGATGTCTCTTTACTCATGTAAACTCCAACCTTTAGCTCAACATTAAAAGAACTTTAACAATAAAAAATAGGATTTTCCTTATTCTAGCTGAATTCCCCCTAAGTGAGGATGAGGATTGTAGGCTTTTTTTTAAAAAAGTTGATGTGTTTTTACTTACAAGTCAAAAGAAAACAGATTAAATTAATATTAATCAAAATCTTAAGTATTTTAGCAATATTTTTTCAATCCTAAGTTGTTGTAATTAATAAAAATGAACAAGCAAATCACTCCTATCCTGAAAGTTTAAGCACCCATACTTTTGCCACAAACAGGCATTAGATCAGCTTTACAATAAAAAAAACCATCTCTAAAAAATAAAAAAGAGATGGCGAATGAGGAGCCTTTTCAGGGTTTGTAGCTCATAATTTAATATAGCAAATAAATGCTCAAATTACACATTTATTATAATAAAAAATAGCATCTATGTAACATTTTATGTGTTATTAGAACAAAATATTTAATATTTAGTTTAACATAATTAAATATATGAGAATTAATTTCTTTAGAAATAGGATGAAATATAAATAATATAATTATTTCAATATTTTAAGAAAAAGTAATGAATATATGTAAAATATCCAAATTAATTTCCCATCAAAACAAATGCTTAAAACACACATTTAAATTCATTATCTATCTATAGATTCGACCTCACATAAGACTGGAAAGAAATCAGCTTGTCCAAATACCCATTATTTCAAATTGATCATTTTGTAAGACAAGTTGAGCAAATGAGTCACTGAGCTCATGTCATTTTTCTTCTAATATGCCGCTACTGAATAGCAACCTGAGAGTTTAGGTTCATCATGACTCAATTGCCGAAAGTTAAACATGCCCTGCTTCGTTCACGAACTGCAAAAAAAGTGCTTAACAGCCATACCAGCCATCAAGCACGTCATATATATTCCAATGCAACAGACCGTATCTTTCGCGGGGCCCAGCTTGCATTGTCTGGAAAGACTCCCTTTGACGTGGTCTATCAACGTGAAATTATCAGTTTACGTCATTATACACCCCATACGGACTCCCCAGTACAGAAACACCGTATTCCCCTAGTGATCGTGCCACCTTTAGCAGCCAATATGCTGATCTATGATTTATTCCCAAATCGTAGCTTGGTACGTTATTTTCTTGGTCAGGGCTTTGATGTATATCTGATTGACTGGGGTACGCCAAGCCTACGTCAGGCAAAATATAACCTCGGCACCTATGTAAAAACATTTATGCCAGATTTTCTAGAGAAAATTCGGGAACATAGTGGTCAGCAACAGCTTTCCCTGTTTGGCTGGAGCTTAGGTGGTGCACTTTCACTATGCTACACCTCCTTGTTTAAAGATAAAAATATTCAGAATCTGGTGATTTTAGCCTCACCTATCAATACCCATAAATCAGGTTACATGGGTAAATTTTACCAGCGCTTAACAGCTCCAGCCCAATGGGTTCGCAGCAATACCAACTTCCGTATCCATCAAGTGCCTAGCCGTGTCTTTCATGTACATGGATGGCAAAATACCCTAGGCTTCAAACTCACTGATCCTATTGGTAACTTTAAGAACTATTGGGAATTGGTGAAGAACCTGAATGACCGCCAGTTTGTGGTTAACCATGCCACCTCAAGCTCTTTTGTGGACAATATGCTGGCCTACCCAGGCGGCGTAATGCGTGACATTATTTTACGTTTCTGGATTGATAATGAACTATCTACAGGTTCAGTAAAATTTGGAGACCAAACTGCCAATTTAAAAGACATCGACTGTTCAGTGCTGGCCGTGGGTGGTAATACCGATATCATTGTGACTGCTGAAGCACTACGTCCTCTAATGGATTTAATCAGTAGTGAAGACAAGCAATTTAAGGTTGTGCCAGGTGGACATATGGGGCTGGTCTCAGGTAATCAGGCACCACAGACTGTATGGCCTGTTGTAACCGAATGGCTATCCCAACGTTCTGATTAAAGGTTCATACTTCCCATAAAGGCTGTTGCTGTTGAACAAATAAACAGCCTTTAATGGAGATCAATTGTTATAAAACCAGATTATCTAAGATTAGGCAAAATGTGGCTGCCCTTGCAATACCAGACTATCAATATTAACGGGCCTGCCAAGCAAGTATCCCTGTAATTGATTACAACCTAAATTTTTAAGAATATCCGCTTGTTGCTGTGTTTCCACTCCCTCAGCCGTGACAATCAAACCTAGTTTTGCAGCAAGATGAATTATACTTTCTAAAATCGCTTCTTCTTTAGAATCGGGTTGTAAATCCATCAGGAAACCGCGATCAATTTTGAGTTCATCGACAGGTAAATCCTTTAAATACAGAAAGCTTGAGTAACCTGTTCCAAAGTCATCTATTGCGATTCGAATGCCGAGCTTACGCAGGCGTTCCAAGGTACGAATACTTGAATCAATGTGATGCATTGCGGTTGATTCAGTAATTTCCAGAATCAGGTTGTGAGGCTGGATTTGATATTTTTCCAATAATTGTTCAAGGACACTGAATAATTTCTTATTTTCAAACTGTAATGCTGACAGATTCACTGCAATTGGATAAAACTGGTTTTTGCTCTGCTCCCATTTCTGAATTTGTTGACAGGCTTGTTCCAGCGCCCAATATCCCATGGGAATAATTAAACCCGTTTTTTCAGCACCTTCAATAAACATTTGTGGCGTAAGCAGTCCCAAACTTGGATGCTTCCAGCGAATCAGGGCCTCAACACCACAGACTTCATAGTTTGCGGTAAATTTTGGCTGGTAAAACAAGACAAACTGCTGCTCATCAACCGCCTTATATAAATCATTGATCAGTTTGGACTGGCTGCGTACATCTTGCTGATCGCTCATGGACTGGAATACGGTATAGGTATTACGTCCCTGATCTTTTGACACCAGCATGGCAACATCCGCATTAATCAACAAATCCTGAATATTGGTGCCATGTTCAGGATACATCGCAATCCCAAGGCTCGCGGATATATTAATGTCTTTACTGGCAATTAAATAAGTTTCCTGAATAAAATGCAGGATTTCTTCAGCAAGCTGCATTGCCTCATTGATATCGGTATTTTCAGAAATCAGGACAAATTCATCGCCACCTATACGGAATAACTTATGGTTTTGATTTAGCTTATTGTGTAAACGATTGGCCATCTGGATCAACAACTGATCCCCAATATGATGCCCGAACGCATCATTCACCGACTTAAAACGATCCAGGTCAATATATAAAAAGGCAGCCTTTTGCTCATGCAAGCGATGATGGCTAAACACAACCTCTGCATAGTCGGTTAAATACATACGGTTAGGCAGCTTGGTTAGGGCATCATGCAGGGACTGAATCTCAAGCTCTTTATTTATAAAGGTAAGTTGTTGATTACGTTCTTCCAGTCTAGATTCTAAAACCGCAACGGCAAAACCTGCGACAAACACCAGACTGGTAATAAAGATGATTGTGAACAACAATACACTTTGCTCTGTCTGTGCAGCATTCAAGGCCTTAATAATACTTTCATCAAAATAGGTTGCCGCCATGCCTGTGTAATGCATACCGACAATGCTCAGCGCCATTAACACCGCAACAATTGCTTTTAGTCCAATCCGATACCTGACTGCTGACTTATATTTAAAGATAAAGAAGAAACTTAGACCAGCCCCACTGATTGCAATTAAAACTGAGCAAATAACCAGTAAGGGATCATAATGCATCTGATGATGTTCAACTGTAAGTGCCATCATGCCTGTATAATGCATACCTGCTATACCCAAGCCCATAAACACGGCACCAAGAATCAGGCGAGGCAAAGGCAAAGTTGGGCGTGAAGTCAGCCACACCGCAAAAATAGAGGCAATTGCACCCACCATATAGGAAAGCGTCGTTAAACCCAGATCAAAATGATAGCCTTCTGGCAAATGACTCGCCAGCATTCCCACAAAATGCATTGCCCATATCGCCAACCCCAGGATTAGACCACTCGCAACCAGAATGCTTTTTTCAAACTTTTTATAAGCAGCCTTGAAAACCAGCTCTTCCATTGAAACTGCGGCATAGCATGTTGCCACCGCAACCAGAATGGAAACGATGACCAATGTGTTATCGTAATCAACGTGTACCATAAAGGAATTCCATGATTATCCATTACTTTTTTTTATTTGCCGAGCAAATTGCCCAGGCTCAGAACGATCCTTCACACTCAAAAAAGATACGAATAGTGCATTCATAAACTTTCCTTAACAATAACATCATCTAGCATAAGGTCAAGTCTTTTTCACTTTATAAATCAATAGAATAAAAACACACAATCATTTCAGACCCATGAAAAACATTGTTTTTTTATCACAATTTTTTATCCAAAGACTTATTTATTTTTTACTGGACAGTACGAATATTTCAGTTATTTGTTTTTGTAGGTTTTAAATCGAACTGGGACATCAAAATACCCAGCAATTTTATTGTTTTCATTTTGCCTAAACCATTTTCTGGAAAATAATTAAGGCTTAAATATATTATGCCTTTTTGATCTTTGTATTGTTATAACTCTGTTATCACCCTATCATATAATTTTTAAGTATGGATTTAAAATATCTTTTCTTATCAAAATGATAGAATAAAATATAAAACCAAATTATGATATGGTCAATTCATATACAAAAAGAAAAATGTAGCGTATGCCATCACAGCCCCTCATTAGACTAAAAAAGATTAGTTCCGAAGAACAACTGGAGTACCTGAAAAAACAGCTTGAAGTTTCTGTGCTCCCTCACTTCTTTACCTATCGACAAATGTTTGAGCAAAAAATCCAATGTTTTGCATTACTACTTTATATGTTGGGAATTTTCTCTAGTTTCATTCCCTTTATTCCCTTAGAGAAAGAACAGAGTAGATGGCTATTTTTGGGTGCTGTGATTTGCTATGGCATACTGTTACTGCAAAGTTTTATCTCTTCTTCGCTTAAAAAATATTATTTACGGCCATACCAGCCAGAAATAGAGGCTCATCAGTATTTGGCCACACAGGGGGGAAATTTTACAAATTCACGTCTGGAATCAAAAACAAAAATGGCTGGAGCTAACAGCTGAGTTTCAGGATATATCAAATGATTACATTCGAAAAAAATTTCGTATTCCTTATCCACAAATAGAGAAGTTCAAAAACCCCCTTGATCCTAAACAGTTGATTGGACAAAAAGTCGAACTCTGTTTATTGCCACAGTCATATCAGCCCTTACAAATACGACTACTTCCAACAGAAAAAACCAAACTGGAATTTTTCCATTCAAAATCAGTCTTGTTTTTTAGCCAAAATCAGCTTTGGTCACTACACCATCAACGGATTCATATTAAGTCTTCAGTATGCACATTTACAGTGCAGGAGATTCAATTCGTTCGATCAACTGAAAATTTTGATTTCCATCTTGACTTCTATTGCCCTGAATACTGTGATTTCCAAATTCCATCAACGATTGGCAATTTTTCAGAGTTTGAACAAGCTTTATTTGAATGTTTTAAGGATATTGAGTTTGATCATTATCAAAAACTTAAATATAGCAACCAACCACAACATATTAAAATTTGGCAATGCCAGCCTGCTTTATTGCCTACTATAGAAAAAAGGAAAGTAATCAAAGATTTTGAGTTAAGTTTAGGTTTAATATTTATAATCACCATTGTTATTGTTTTTATACTCATTTTCTTAGCACATCACTTTATTGGTCTAAGTCTATTATTTTTTGCCATCGTGGCTTTAATCAGTATTTATTTCTACAATTTATCGTCAAAACGGCTTTTTGATTATCATCAGGATGCTCAACTATAAGCTAAAAAAAAGAAACCCTTGTAGAAACAAGGTTTTTTTTAAGATCCAACTAAAAATTAGTTCTTTTCATTATCAACTCTTTATCAACGATTTTATTTGCTTGAATCCAAGGTACGAAAAAGATGAAAGCACTGCTTTCATCTTTTTGAGGCACGTAACAATAAACATAAAAAAACCCACTCAAATAGAGTGGGTCTTCGCATTCAAATCAATTGATTTGAGAAATTAGTTCTTCTCTTTATCAACGATTTTATTCGCTTGAATCCAAGGCACGAATAAAGATGAAAGCACTGCTTTCATCTTTTTGAGGCACGTAACAATAAACATAAAAAACCCACTCAAATAGAGTGGGTCTTCGCATTCAAATTAATTGATTTGAGAAATTAGTTCTTCTCTTTATCAACAATTTTATTCGCTTGAATCCAAGGCATCATTGCACGTAACTTATTACCCGTTACTTCAATGCCATGCGCTGCGTTTTGACGACGACGAGCAGTCATTGATGGGTAGTTCAATGCACCTTCCTGAATAAACATCTTCGCATATTCACCAGACTGGATACGTTTCAACGCGTTACGCATTGCTTCACGAGACTGTTCGTTGATCACTTCAGTACCAGTCACATATTCACCATACTCAGCATTGTTAGAAACTGAGTAGTTCATGTCTGCGATACCGCCTTCGAACATCAAGTCAACAATTAACTTAAGTTCGTGTAAGCATTCGAAGTAAGCCATTTCTGGAGCATAACCCGCTTCAACCAAAGTTTCGAAGCCCATTTTAACCAGTTCAACCGCACCACCACAAAGAACCGCTTGCTCGCCGAACAAGTCAGTTTCAGTTTCTTCACGGAAAGAAGTTTCGATGATACCTGTACGGCCACCACCTACGCCTGAAGCGTAAGAAAGTGCAACGTTACGCGCATTGCCAGAAGCATCCTGATGAATCGCGATAAGGTCAGGAACACCTGAACCACGTTGATATTCTGAACGAACAGTATGACCAGGTGCCTTTGGAGCAACCATGATTACATCCAGGTCTTTACGTGGAACAACCTGGTTATAAAGGATAGAGAAACCATGAGCAAATGCTAAGGTTGCGCCTTCTTTAATGTTTGGTTCAATCACATCACGATAAAGCTGAGATTGGAACTCATCTGGAGTCAGGATCATCACCAAGTCAGCCTGAGCAACAGCAGCTGGAACTTCAGACACTTTAAGACCAGAATTTTCAGCTTTTTTCCAAGATGCTGAACCAGCACGTAAACCAACAGTTACGTCTACGCCAGAGTCTTTCAAGTTAAGTGCGTGAGCATGACCTTGTGAACCATAACCAATGATTGCAACTTTCTTGCCTTGGATGATAGATAAGTCACAGTCTTTATCGTAAAAAATTTGCATCTGTTTTCTCCGCTAAAATTTTTGTCATTTCCCTTGTTCTACAAGGATATATCTGTTGTAACCACCCAATTCCTACTTTTAAGGAACTGGGTAAGCCATTAAATTGTTAAAACCTTTTCACCACGAGCGATGCCTGACACACCAGAACGCACAACCTCAAGGATGGTGTTCTCTGCAAGTGCATCAATGAAACCATCAATCTTGTCCGTTGTACCCGCGATCTGAATGGTATAGGTCGTTGGCGTAACATCTACGATTTGGGCACGGAAGATATCCGCTGTACGCTTGATTTCCGCACGGGCCGCACCAAGTGCCTTAACCTTGATCAACATCAGTTCACGCTCAATGTGTGAACCTTCTGACAGGTCAACCACTTTTACCACTTCAACCAGTTTGTTGAGTTGTTTGGTGATTTGCTCGATCTTGTGATCATCGCCATACGTGGTCAATGTCAAACGAGATAGGGTTTCATCTTCTGTCGGTGCAACATTGAGTGTCTCAATGTTGTAGCCGCGTTGACTGAACAAGCCAACCAGACGAGAAAGCGCACCTGCTTCGTTTTCAACGAGTACAGAAATAATATGTCTCATTATGTACGCTCCCCTTTGCCTAACCACATATCTTTCATCGACTGACCCGCAACCAACATTGGATATACATGCTC
This sequence comes from Acinetobacter sp. GD03645, assembly GCF_029845285.1. Taxonomy (NCBI): domain Bacteria; kingdom Pseudomonadati; phylum Pseudomonadota; class Gammaproteobacteria; order Moraxellales; family Moraxellaceae; genus Acinetobacter; species Acinetobacter sp. GD03645. Next base: position 130,429 of record NZ_JAOCLL010000010.1, read on the forward strand.
AGTACGGTCCACCATGACATTAATGAATACACATTTATCATTAATTGCCATCGCTTCGGCTAATTTAGCTTCCAGCTCATCAGCGTGGTTAATCTGAATACCCACATGGCCATAGGCTTCCATTAACTTGGCAAAATCGGGCAATGAATCGACATAAGAACTTGAATGACGTCCTTCGTAGTTCATATCCTGCCATTGTTTTACCATGCCTAGCGCCTGGTTGTTCAAGCAAAGAATTTTTACATTCAGACCATATTGCTTACAGGTTGAAAGTTCCTGAATACACATCTGAATTGAAGCTTCACCCGTAATACACACTACTTGCTGATCTGGAAATGCAAGCTTGGCTGCCATCGCATACGGCAAGCCAACGCCCATAGTGCCCAAACCACCAGAGTTGATCCATTGACGTGGACGTTTGTATTTGTAGTACAACGCACCAAACATCTGATGTTGACCAACGTCAGAGGTAATGATCGCTTCACCATTGGTGACACGGTCCAATGCTTCAACAACCTGTTGTGGCTTCATGCTGCCATCAGTCGGTGTTTCATATTTAAGACCATGCACCTTACGCCATTCATTAATCTGAGACCACCATTCAGCAATCGCTTCAGGATTTGGCTTGGACACATTCATTTGTTTCAATTGTGCCAACATTTCCTGAAGTACAGGCTCTACTGCACCCACAATTGGAATATGCGCCATAATGGTTTTTGAGATGGTCGCAGGATCGATGTCAATATGAATGACTTTGGCATTTTGACAGAACTTAGCTGGGTTGTTGGTCACACGGTCATCAAAGCGTGCGCCAATCGCTAAAATCACGTCAGCATTGTGCATTGCCATATTGGCTTCATAAGTACCATGCATTCCCAACATACCCACAAACTGTGGATCATCGCCTGGGAAACCACCCAAGCCCATCAGCGTGTTGGTGACTGGATAACCCAATAGATGTGCCAGCTCAGTCAATAATGCTGAAGCATTGCCCTGAACCACACCACCGCCCGTATAAATCATTGGGCGTTTTGCGGTAATCAGTTCATCAATCGCCTTACGGATTTGACCAGAATGACCACGTGAAGGCGGTTGATATGAACGCATCTTCACTTTTTCAGGATATTCGTAGGCAAATTTGTCCGTAGGGTTGGTTGCATCCTTAGGAATATCAACCACAACTGGACCTGGACGGCCAGAAGACGCGATATAGAATGCCTTCTTGATAATTGCAGGAATTTCGCTGGCATGACGAACCTGGAAACTGTGTTTTACAATTGGACGGGAAATCCCGACCATGTCCGTTTCCTGGAATGCATCTTCACCAATTAAATGAGTCGCAACCTGACCAGACAAAATCACCATTGGGATTGAGTCCATATAGGCTGTTGCGATTGGAGTCACAGTATTTGTCGCGCCTGGACCAGAAGTCACAAGGACAACACCTGTTTTCCCTGTTACGCGCGAATAAGCATCTGCCATGTGGCCAGCAGCTTGTTCATGACGTACGAGGTAATGATTGATTCTGTCTTGTTGAAATAGCGCGTCATAGATATGTAAAACTGCGCCGCCTGGATAACCAAAAACATGCTCTACGCCTTCGTCCGCAAGGGCACGAACGAGCATTTCACCACCAGATAAAAGTTCCAACGTGATTCACCCTAGTATTTGCACAGTTTATAGGAGACATAAACCGTGTTTCATTCATTAACTTATGCACTTTTTTAAGTGTGCGTATTCTACTCGTTTTTGCTGCAATAGGAAAAATTTTCTGACTCATCAGCCGTATAAGCTGTTTTTACATCTCGAATCAAAATATGCTGGGATAAGCATATTTCAAAAAATCATTCTCTCGGCTAGAAAGAATGTCCATTGCAAGCCATGACATTTATTCGAAGGGTGATCAAATAAGCGCATATAAAACTAAAGCAAGCATTTTTGTTGCTTTCATACACAAAGTCAAGAATAAAGGAAAGGTTTTTCTATAATATTTTTTAGCTGTTGTTTTTTTAGGCTTATTCACGGCTGTGGTTTAGTCTAGTGAAACGTCCATTTATCAAAATTTCATTTTCTTTTTACATAAAACGATGCATTGTAAATTGCATCCTGAATACACTTTGATCGAATATAGACAGAATTCTCTTGGGGAGATCAAACATGAAACCATCTTATTTAAAAACGGGCTTATATACGGTTGCCACAACAGCACTGCTGCTTTGTTCAAGTCAAAACCATGCGCAACAGTACTACAAATGGGTCGATGCAAATGGATCGACCCACTACACCACCACACCTCCGCCTAAAGGTGCAAAACGTTTAAACAAAGTTTCAACCTATGGTGGAAATCAGCCGACACAAGCACCAGCCACAACAGCAAATCAGGCCGCACAGCAAGCCCAGAACGCTGCGCAACATGCATCACAGGCAGCAAATGTGGCGGCTGAAGCGGCTGCAACAACCTCACCTCCTGCTCAGGCACCATCTGCACCATCACATTCAGAATGATAAAGTAGCCTGAATAGATCAAGGTGGTATCTAACCGCCTTGAAGATAAAATCCCAATCTAAAAACTGACATTTCACCCAGTTTTGCGCTATGCTGTGCAGCAATCTTAATCTTACTTTTTTGTTGTATCGCATATCCCTATGACGACTTCTCACATTGACGCCGAATATCAAGCAAGTGCCATTGAGCCCCAAGTTCAACAAGACTGGGACAATCGCAAAGTTTTCAAAGTTGCCGACACTGTAGAGGGCAAACATCGCTATATCCTGTCGATGTTCCCCTACCCAAGTGGCAAGCTGCATATGGGGCATGTGCGCAACTACACCATCGGTGATGTGATTAGCCGTTTTTACCGTTTAAAGGGCGAAACTGTGTTGCAGCCAATGGGCTGGGATGCGTTTGGTTTACCTGCCGAGAATGCAGCAATCGCGCATAAAGTTGCGCCTGCAAAATGGACATTTGAAAACATCGCCTACATGCGTGACCAGTTAAAGAAACTGGGGTTGTCTGTGGACTGGGATCGTGAGTTCGCAACCTGTACGCCTGAGTACTATCACTGGGAACAATGGCTGTTTGTTCAGCTTTATAAGAAAGGCCTGATCTACCGCAAGCTGTCAACCGTGAACTGGGACCCAGTAGACCAGACCGTATTAGCGAATGAACAGGTTGAAAATGGTCGTGGCTGGCGTTCGGGTGCATTGGTGGAAAAACGTGATATCCCAATGTACTACTTCCGCATCACTGACTACGCACAAGAGTTGCTGGATGATTTAGATACCTTGCAGGATGGCTGGCCACAACAGGTTTTGACCATGCAACGTAACTGGATTGGTCGTTCTACAGGAATGGAAATTACCTTTCCATCCGCCAATCCTGAAATTTATGCAGATGGCCTAACAGTTTATACCACCCGTGCTGACACTTTAATGGGTGTGACCTATGTTGCGGTAGCGGCAGAACATCCTCTTGCATTAAAAGCAGCAGAAAATAATGCTGAACTTGCTGCATTTATTGAAGAATGCCGTATGGGTTCAGTGGCAGAGGCGGATTTAGCCACTGCTGAAAAGAAAGGCATGGCAACAGGTTTATTTGTTAAGCATCCTGTCACTGGCGAACAAGTGCCTGTCTGGATTGCCAACTATGTGTTGATGTCTTACGGTTCAGGTGCGGTGATGGCTGTTCCTGCCCACGATGAACGCGACTTTGAGTTTGCCAACAAATTTAACCTGCCAATCAAGCAAGTGATTGATGCCAAAGGCATAGATGACGCTGATTTTTCTGCAGCAGCATGGCAGGAATGGTATGGCTCTAAAGAAGGTAAACTGGTCAATTCAGATGAGTTCGACGGTTTGAATTTCCAGGCTGCTTTTGATGCACTCCTTGCTAAACTAGAACCACAAGCTTTGGCCAATGCCAAGGTTCAGTTCCGTCTACGTGACTGGGGCGTGTCCCGTCAGCGTTACTGGGGTTGTCCAATTCCAATGATCAACTGTGATCGTTGTGGTCAAGTCACAGTTCCAGAAGATCAACTGCCAGTGGTATTACCGACTGATGTCGTTCCAGATGGCTCTGGCAACCCATTGAACAAGATGCCTGAGTTCTATGAAACCAAGTGTCCAAGCTGTGGTGGCGATGCACGTCGTGAAACAGATACTTTAGATACTTTCGTAGAATCCTCTTGGTACTATGCACGCTACGCCTCACCTGATTTCACTGGTGGTATGGTCAAGCCTGAAGCGGCGCAAAACTGGCTGCCAGTCAACCAATACATCGGTGGTGTGGAACATGCCATCCTGCACCTACTTTATGCACGTTTCTTCCATAAGTTGATGCGTGACGAGGGTGTTGTTCAGGGCAACGAACCCTTTAGCAACCTGTTGACACAGGGCATGGTTTTGGCGGATACGTTCTACCGTGAAGCTGAAAATGGCAAAAAAACCTGGTTCAACCCTGCCGACATTATTTTAGAAAAAGATGAAAAAGGCCGTGTGCTTTCAGCAAAATATTCAGGTGATGGTCAGGATGTAATTATCGGTGGACAAGAAAAAATGTCCAAGTCGAAAAACAACGGCATTGACCCACAGGCAATTATCGACCAGTACGGCGCAGATACCGCCCGTGTGTTTATGATGTTTGCTGCTCCACCTGATCAGTCTTTGGAATGGTCAGATGCAGGGGTTGAAGGTGCCAACCGATTCCTGAAACGTGTATGGCGTTTGGCTACTGGTTTCTTGGAAAAAGGCAATCAGACAAGTGCAATTGATAGCGCAAATCTTTCTAAAGATGCACAGGATCTACGCCGTAAAACCCATGAAACGATTCAGAAAGTGGATGATGACATTGAACGTCGCCATGCATTTAACACCGCCATTGCCGCATTAATGGAATTGTTGAATGCAACCAACAAGTTTGAAGCCAAAGACGATAGCGATGTTGCGGTTGAACGCGAAGCAATCACAACATTGCTGACATTACTTGCACCATTTGCACCACATTTAAGCCAGACCTTGTTGGCTCAGTTTGGTATTGATTTAACCTCGGCTGAATTCCCTCAGGTGGACGAGTCAGCCTTGACCCGCAATACGCAAACGATTGTTGTACAGGTGAATGGCAAGCTTCGTGGTAAGCTGGAAGTTGCTGTTGATATTTCCAAAGAAGATTTATTGGCACAGGCGAAAGCCTTGGCAGAAGTTCAGCAATTCCTGACAGGTCCAACCAAGAAAGAAATTGTTGTGCCAAACAAATTGGTGAATTTAGTCGTTTAAACTGTAGGGGCGTATTGTATACGCCCTCATTGTCTATGAGGGATATTTATGCACTTAGCGCAACGTCTCGCTGCTATTGTTTTAACTTTGGGTCTAAGTGCTGGCTTAGTCGGTTGTGGTTTTCATCTTAAGGGAAGCAACCCAGCCGCAACACCATTGGTCTACAATAAACTCACCCTGGTTCTACCTGACAATACCGATGAACTCGAAAATCGTTTAAGTATCTACCTCAGTGCAACAGGTGTACAGCTCAGTAATGCCAATGATGCCTATGTATTGCGTATTCTGGATTACGCACCCCGCCGCCAGTTGTTGAATGGTAAATTGACAGAGGTGCTACTACGTTTAACGGTTACCTTTCAGATTGAGGACCGTCAGGGTCGCAAGATGACTGAACCACGTACCTTAACAGCTTCCCGTAGCTATCAATATGATGTGGCAACCGTCAACACTGATAACCAGCAGGAAGCTTATCTGAACCGTATTGTGATTGATGACCTGGCCCAACAATTGACACGTCAAATTGCTGCAAACCGCTTGCCTAAAGCTCAACCCTAAGCTGTCATTATGAAGCTGGATTATGTTCAAGCCCTAAAGCGTGTCCATGAAGCCCGTGGCGCATGGATTATGCACGGTCAGGAACCCCTGCTTGAACAAAACCTGCTGGATGCCTTTCGCAAAAGCTGGCAACAGCAGGAAGTTGAGCGGCAACGCTATGATATTGGCAACGTGAATGACTGGAAAAATGTCTTTAATGCGCTGAATAGCCTGTCATTATTTTCACAACAGCTTGCGATTGAAGTGCATGGCAATATCAAGCCTGATGCCAACGGTCTAAAACAGCTTAAAAATTATATTCAGCATAATGAACATAACTTACTCCTGATTGTTTTACCTAAACAGGACAGCAGCAGTTTAAAGACAGCCTTTTTTCAGACCGTGGAAGCCAATGGCGTGGTGGTTGCTCTGACCGCCACCTACCCACAGGATCGGCAACGTATCCTAGGTATTGAGGCAGAAAAACTCGGTATTCAACTCAACAATGATGCATGGCAATGGCTGATGCAGCACCATGAACATAATTTACTGGCTGCAAAAAACAGCCTGATGCGTGTTGCAGACACCTTTCCAGATCTTAAGCAAATTCAGACTGAACAGCTGTATGCCTGTTTACAGGATCAATCCCGTTATACCACCTATGACCTGAGTGATGCCTTGTTGGCTGGCAACCTGGCGCAGTCGGTCAAGATTTATCAGTACCTGATTGCGGCTGGCGAGCCTGACAGCCTGATTTTATGGACACTCAGCAAGGAAATGCGCCTATTGATGCAGTTGTTTGAGCAACCACACAATGCCCTACAGCTTGGTATCTGGAACACCAAGGTTTCACAATATCAACAGGCGTTACGGCGCTTGAATCCACGCCAGTTTCTGACCTGGTCTGATTTACTGTTGCGTATTGATGCCGCCATTAAAGGCATGTCCAAAGAGAATCCAGAACACCTGATGTTACAGGCAGTTGGGGAGTTGTGTGGCAACCGCCTGTTTGTATGATTTAAATTTTAGTCAAATAAACGTGCAAACCAGCTTTTCTCTTTTTTCTGCTCCTGAGAACGCAAGTACCTGATCATATTGTCACGCACAGCATCGACATAATCCTGATCATCATGCTGGATATGGTTGATCAACCATTTGGAAAGCAGCCGATATAAATCATTCTCCACCGCCTCCCCCTTTTCAAAGCGCTGACGGTATTCGTTGAGCCTTTTTACAAACAGGTCATGTATGCCCTTATGCGAGGGTAAATACTGATAGTTGACCTGTGCCAGCAGGTTTTCCTCAAAACTAAAATGGGACTGGGTGTAATCAATCAAGTCTTCCAGCACTTCCTGAATCTTGTCACGCTGACCACTTACCCTGATTTCCTCTAGCGTGTTGATATACTGCAAAATCTGGCGATGCTGATGATCAATCACATCAATTCCAATGTTAAAACTTTCTTTCCATTCCATTTTCATTTCCCCTGTGAAATTTCCTGTGAATCACTTGTATTTATTGACATATTTTTATATGGTTGTTCTGGGATTAAATCCATATAAAAAATATGGATTTAAATTCTACAATTTTTCAAAATTTAAATCCATAAAAAAATTATGGTTTTATTAAAAACAGTATTTAAATATAAAAAATAACAGTAAAATATTGAATTTTTTATAGATTATTATTTCCATACTATTCAAATAGGTATGGATAAAATCTGTTTTCAGCAAACTGCTATGACCAAACAATTAAAAATATCTTCCCAAGCCTCCTGTTTCTTTATCTCCATTCAGTACATGGCTACAATCAATACAGCTTATTCAACAGGTGAAAGATGATTGTCATGCACCAGCTAAGTCCAATAGAGATTAAACACATTCAAACGTTATTTTCCAAAGCGGACAGCCTGATCATTTCCGCAGGTGCTGGGATGGGTGTTGATTCAGGCCTACCTGACTTTCGCGGCAATCATGGAATGTGGCAGGCTTATCCTGAACTGGGTAGGCAACGTATTGACTTTACGGAAATTGCCAATCCAGCAGCGTTTAGACGGCAACCACGTTTGGCTTGGGGATTTTATGGACATCGCCTGGCACTTTATAGACAGACCACGCCCCATCAAGGTTTTAGCCTATTAAAGCAGTTGGCTGAAAAATTGCGGCTGCCCTACTTTGTTTTTACCTCAAATGTGGATGGGCAATTCCAGAAAGCAGGTTTTGATCCAGAGCGAATTTATGAATGTCACGGCTCTATTCACCATCTACAGTGTCTTGAACCCTGTGATCAGGAGATCTGGCCAGCCAATGCGCTGGCACCGCAGATTGACCATCAAGATTGCCAATGGCTGGCTGAACTGCCCCGATGTGCCGCCTGTGGAAATCTGGCACGCCCCAATATCCTGATGTTCGATGATTATGGCTGGATTAGCCATCGACATTATCAACAAGGTCAAGGCCTGGATGCTTTTATAAAAAGGCATCATCGACCTGTGGTCATTGAAATGGGCGCTGGCACAGCCATTCCCACCGTACGTTATTTTAGTGAACGTTTTGCGCCGAATCTTATTCGAATTAATCCACGTGAACATGCACTTCCCTTAAAGGGAGGTATCGCTCTGGCAACAAATGCTGAAATGGGGGTACAAAGTATTTATCAGATTTTTATGGAATAAATCCTCCACAAAATAGCAAATAATTCTCATTCTAGATTAAAAATATCCACGCTTTCTTCTCATTTCACTTTTATACTAGCTTCAGTTTTTCATTTTTGACCTGCGGCCATGCAAAAAACAAGTTCTAAAAAATTTCAGCCTCGTAAAATCATCATCGTGATCGGGGTGCTCATCATTGCGGCACTCGGATGGATGTTCTTTAAACCCAAGGCCCAAACGCCTCAGTATATTAGTGCCGAAGTCAGCAAGGGCGATATTGAAGATTCAGTGCTGGCAACAGGTGTGCTTGAGGCCACCAAAATGGTGAGTGTCGGTGCGCAGGTTTCAGGTCAGGTGAAAAAGATGTATGTGCAGTTGGGCGACCAGGTTAAACAGGGTCAGTTGATTGCCCAAATTGACTCCATTCGTCAGGAGAATGAGCTTAAAACCGCCGAGGCCAACATTAAAAACCAGCAGGCACAACTGGCGGTGCAGCAGGCCAACCTAGCCAAGGTTGAAGCTGAATATAAACGTCAACAGGCCATGTTTAGTCAGGATGCAACCTCACGCGCCGAACTTGAGGCGGCATTGGCAAACTACAAAACGGCACAGGCCCAGATTGCCTCGATTAATGCACAGATTGAACAATCGCGTTTGAGCCTTGCAACCACAAAGGAAAACCTGGGTTATACCAGTATTGTTGCACCAATGGATGGAACCATTGTGGCGATTGTCACCGAAGAGGGCCAAACGGTAAATGCCAACCAGACGGCACCGACCATCGTGAAACTGGCAAAACTGGATACCATGACCATCAAGGCACAGATTTCAGAAGCGGACGTGATGAAAGTTGAACAGGGCCAAACCGTTTATTTCACCACCCTAGGCAACAGCGATAAAAAGCATTATGCAAAACTGCGTCAGGTTGAACCAGCACCAAACTCCATTAACACTGAAAACAGCAATACCAGTTCATCTACCTCTACTTCCGCAGTGTATTACAACGCTTTATTCGATGTACCCAATGAAGATGGCAAACTACGTATTGATATGACAGCACAGGTCTACATTGTCTTGGCTGAAGCAAAAAATGCACTGACCATTCCAGCGGCAGCAATCCAAAGTCAGCGTCCAAACCGTAAGGACCGCTCAGCCAATGGAAATAAGTCCACTGATCAGGCAAAAAAATCAGGTGCTGAAACAGCCCAGCGTCCGAAACGTCTGGATTTAACTGAGGATGACAAGGCACTGATTGCGCAAGGCAAGGCTTCAATGGCAATGGTTCGGGTACTACAGGCTGATGGTACAGCCCAGCCGCAACCTGTGCTGATTGGCCTAAACAACCGTGTCACCGCACAAGTGTTGAAAGGCTTAAAACAGGGTGATCAGGTGGTGATTGCCGATGCAACTGATAGCTCAAATGAGGCGGCAAAACGTAGCAACCAACGTGCAATGAGAATGTAATATGACTCAAGATCAAACACATTCATCACAGCCATTACTTGAAGTCAGCAACCTCACCCGTGAGTTTCCCGCAGGTGAGGGTACGGTCCAGATTCTCAAGGGCATCAATCTAAAGATTTATGCAGGTGAGCTGGTTGCCATCGTCGGTCAATCAGGTTCTGGTAAATCCACCCTAATGAATATTCTGGGCTGTCTGGATAAACCAACAGCAGGCAGCTATCAGGTCAATGGTCGGGAAACCCGCCAGCTGGAGCCTGATGAACTGGCACAACTACGCCGTGAATATTTTGGCTTTATTTTCCAGCGTTATCATCTGCTGGGTGATTTAAGTGCCGCAGGCAATGTTGAAGTCCCCGCGATTTATGCGGGTGTAGACAGCCATCTCCGCCAAGAGCGTTCTGCTGAATTGCTGTCTGAACTGGGGCTGGAAGAACGACTGCACCACCGCCCTAGCCAGCTTTCAGGTGGTCAGCAACAACGTGTCTCGATTGCCCGTGCCTTGATGAATGGCGGTGATGTCATTCTTGCCGATGAACCCACAGGTGCACTGGATAAGAATAGTGGTATTGAGGTCATGCGCATTTTGCGTGAACTGAATGCCAAGGGTCACACCATTATTCTGGTAACCCACGATCTGAATGTCGCCAAGAATGCGACCCGTATTATTGAGATCAGTGACGGTAATATCATTTCAGACCGTGCCAATACACCTGAACATAACGATCCTGACCTGCAACACCAAACCCTGCAACGTACGCCACAAAAGAAAACCTCAGCCTGGCGTTCTTTCTTTGACCGTTTAGGTGAAGCGTTCCGCATGGCGCTACTCGCCATGAATGCTCACCGCATGCGTACCTTTTTAACCATGCTCGGGATTATTATCGGGATTGCCTCGGTAGTTTCAGTGGTTGCACTGGGTAATGGTTCGCAAAAGCAGATTCTGGAAAATATCAGTAGTCTTGGTACCAACACCATTACCGTATATCAGGGACGTGGTTTTGGTGACAATTCAAGGGCCTCACAGGTGAAAACCCTCGTGCCTGCCGATGCCGATGCACTGGCGGAACAGCCCTATGTGGATGGAGTCAGCCCCTCTGCCAATACCAGTGTCACCTTGCGTTATAAAGATACCGAAGCTTCAGCAACAGTAAATGGTGTCAGTGCCGACTTCTTCTATGTGCGTGGCATGACCTTTAAATCGGGCCAGCCTTTTGACAAGGACAGCGTGACCCAACGTGCGCAGGATGTGGTGATTGATACCAATACTGAAAAAACCTTCTTTGCCGATGGCACCAATCCCGTCGGTCAAGTGCTACTGTTGGGCAGCGTTCCAAGCCGAATCATTGGGGTAATTGATGCACAGCAGGGTTTTATGGGCAATTCTGACAGCCTGAATGTCTATCTGCCCTACTCCACCGTGATGAGCCGTATGCTGGGTCAGTCCAATGTGCGTAGCATCATCGTGCGGATTAAGGATGAATATCCAAGCAGCGCCGCTGAAAACGCCATTCTGACCTTGCTGGAACAACGTCACGGCGCGCAGGACGTGTTTACCCAGAATTCAGACAGTATCCGCGAAACCATTCAGCAAACCACAGCCACCATGACCCTGCTGATTTCAGCGATTGCGGTGATTTCCCTGGTGGTCGGTGGTATTGGCGTGATGAACATTATGCTGGTGTCTGTCACTGAACGTACTCAGGAAATCGGGGTACGTATGGCGGTAGGCGCACGGCAAAGCGATATTCTGCAACAATTCCTGATTGAAGCGATTCTGGTGTGTTTGCTTGGTGGTGTGCTGGGCGTACTGCTTTCTCTTGGCATTGGACAAATTATTGGGCACTTCGCCAAGGGCATTATTGAAATGAGTTATTCAACCACCTCGATTGTGGCGGCGTTTGTCTGCTCAAGCTTGATCGGTATTGTATTTGGCTTCTTGCCAGCACGAAATGCGGCACAACTCGACCCAGTTGCTGCTTTAGCAAGAGAATAAGGAATTCAGGTATGTCTTTTCAATTTACAAAATTAGGACTTGCGCTGCTACTCACAGGTTCCCTAGCTGGCTGTTCTGCTGTGGTAAAAACACCATATAACGCCCCTACAGCCCAAGTCCCACAACAGTTCCAGTACGATACGCAAAAAAATAAGAATGTGAACCTGACTGATCAATGGTGGACATTATTTAATGATGCCCAGCTTAATCAACTGGTTGATCAGGTACTGGCAAAAAATAGTGATCTGATTGTGGCAGGAATGACCCTGAAACAGGCCCGTTTACAGGCAGGTCTGGCTGAAAACAGACAAGGCATTCGTACCAGTTCCAGTGTGTCAACAGGTCATAACTATGACTTGCGCTCTGGAGATGGAAGTGACCGTGGTTTATCAGCAAGTGTCGGTGTCAGTTATGAACTGGACTTATTCGGCAAACTCGCCAACCAGACCGAAGCCAGTCGCTGGGAAGCCTTAGCCAGTGAACAGGATTTACAGGCCACGGCACAAAGTCTGGTCGGTACAACTGCAAAACTGTATTGGCAACTGGGCTATGTGAATGAACGCTATCAAGCTGTTCAACAAAATCTGGCTGCAACACAGAAAGTCTATGCACTGGTACAGTCACAATACAAGGCAGGTGCCGTTTCAGGTCTGGACTTGACTCAGGCAGAGCAATCGGTACAAAGCCAGAAAGCCAGCCTCAGCCAAATCGAGCAGCAACGCGTTGAAACACGGACTGCCCTTGCCGTTTTACTGCATGAGCCAGTGCAACAGTTGAATATTCAGGAACCCTCACAATTACCACGCAATGCATTGCCAAATGTGGCTGTAGGTTTGCCTGCGGAAATCTTGTCCCGTCGTCCAGACTTACAGGCCTCAGAATTACGTTTACGTAAAACCCTTGCCAATAAGGATGCAACTCAGGCCAGCTATTATCCATCCATCAATTTAACGGGTAATCTCGGCACTTCAAGTACTTCTTTGACTCAACTACTAAAGAACCCTGCCTTGACCTTGGGAGCAAGCCTAAGCCTGCCTTTCCTACAATATAACGATATGAAAAAGGATATTGCGATCAGCGAGCTTGAGTATGAAAAAGCCATTACCCAATATCGCCAAACCCTGTATCAGGCCTTTGCCGATGTTGAAAATGCCTTATCGAATCGGACTCAGTTAGACCAGCAAGTACAGTTGCAACAGCGCAATGTTGAACTAGCTGATAAGACCGAACGTCTCACAGAAGTGCGTTACCGCAATGGTGCGATTGCCTTAAAAAATCTGCTAGATGCGCAGGAAACCACACGCAATGCGCGACTCAATCTGGTTGAAACCAAGCAGAGTCAATACAATGCTTATGTGACCCTGATGCAAGCATTGGGTGGCAGTCCTGTGAAAGAACTGCCTGAACAATAGCCCTAGCGCTATTGTTTTGCTCTGTTATTCTTTCACCATATCTGGATTATTCTTGATCTGGTGAATAAGTTTGATAAAGTGTTTCCCTTGATTCATTACAACTAGCCGAAGATTTTACCGCCTATCTAGATGAGCTATTTAAAAAATGAAAATATAATTCAGATTACAGAATTGCATTACTTGTTGAGACTACCTCTAGCCATAAGCCCGTATCTCGCAGGAAAGAAATTGGCTCTAAAAAGGCAAGAGAAGTACTTTCGTTATAAATACATACCAAGATAAAATATTTAAATAAAATTTGACACGCGTAGCATTTGCTCAAAAATGAGATAAGAGAAAATCCTATGGCAGCATGGCAATTTAAAGTCTGCTTAATACCCAAAAGCTGGTTCGATACCAATGGCACTGGGAAAGAAGTATCGAGCTTTTATAATTCAGAAGGTCATTATGATGTCTCTTTTACTTGGAAAAATTCAACAAAAAATGGTGTAAAAGAAGAAATTATAAAATATTACCCATTATCTGAATCATGGCATGAAGACTTATTAAGTTTTGGTTGTGAAAAAGGAACTGATGTTCAAGTATGGTATGAGAAAGGAAAGTTAGAAGATATTCAGTTCCGAATAGATATCCGTGGTAATTTTATTTTAGATATTGAACAGATCATTGCTATTGCACAAAAGCTTTCTTGTGTGTTTTTTATACCTGAACAAAAGTACATAGTTGAGCCAAATGTATTCGAAGTGATCAGTCATCTAAAGAAATCAAATGCGTATTTATTCGCTAAAGATCCTGAACAATGGTTTAACAGTATAGAAAAACATAATAAGTGAGTTCAAAAGATGGGTTATATTTTTTAGAATTTCATCATAGTGTTAAAAAAAAGCCGCTATAAAAGCGGCTTTGTAATATAAATTAGATTAATCTAATTATTCATCATCCATCATTGACTGGCTCATACCAACCGTATTGAAACCACCATCGACATATAAGATTTCACCAGTAATACCTGAAGCCCACGGCGAGCATAGGAACAATGCAGCATTGCCCACTTCTTCAATCGTTACATTGCGTTTTAGTGGAGCAATTTTTTCATTAGCATTTAACATCTTACGGAAAGACTTGATGCCTGATGCCGCCAAAGTACGGATTGGACCCGCAGAAATTGCATTGACACGAATCCCCTCGGCACCCAAACTCGAAGCCAGATAGCGCACACCCGCTTCCAGTGAGGCTTTCGCCATACCCATCACATTATAATTTGGTAAAACACGCTCTGAACCCTGATAAGTTAGGGTCAATAAACAGCCTTGACGGGCAATTAACAACGGCTTGGCAGCACGTGCCATGGCTACGAAACTGTAGGCGCTGATGTCATGGGCAATTTTAAAACCGTCACGGCTGGTCACATCGGTAAAGTCACCATCCAGCGTTTCGGCAGGTGCAAAACCAATGGAGTGAACCACACCATCAAGACCATCCCAGTGTTTTGCCAGCTCAACAAAGGCATTGTCAATTTCGACATCAACCGCAACATCACAGGGAAAAACCAGATTTGAACCAAACTGTGCCGCAAACTCATCAACACGTTTTTTCAGTTTTTCATTTGGATAGGTAAACGCCAGTTCAGCTCCCTCACGGTGCAAGGCAGCCGCGATGCCATAAGCAATGGAGAGTTTGCTTGCAATCCCTGCAATTAAAAAACGTTTACCAACTAAAAGTCCTTGTGACATCTTATTCTCACTCGAAAAATTTTCACCACATGATGCCAATATTCCAGCGATTTCGGAATTGCATAATCCACCTTTTTTACATTGTTGCATAAAAAAATCGCCGTCAACTGACAGCGATTTTTAGGTTTAACCATGTTTGAGCCTAATCATCACCCTGAATCAGGCTTAACAAGCGCATAAATGAATAGTACATCCACACAAGCGTCGCCAGTAAAGCGATGGCACACACCCATTCAAACGCTTTAGGCGCACGCTGTGCCGCAGCACTCTCGATTAGGTCAAAATCAAGAATCAGGTTGAGCGAGGCAATCACCGCAACAAAGGCAGCAAAACCAATGCCCAACCAGTTGCTTTCAAAAATATAAGGAATACTTGAACCAAATGCCAAGCGTAGAATGATCTGCACCACAAAAACCAGCGCAATCGCAATGGTCGCTGAAATCACAATCGCCTTGAATTTTTCGGTGGCACGGATGATCTGGAATTTATACAGCCCAAATAATACCAGTGTAGTCACAAAAGTAGCCAGCAATGCCTGTAAAGGCACACCTGGGAATTTCAACTGGAAAATAAAGGAGATGCCACCTAAGAAAGCTCCCTCAAACAAGGCATAGGGAATCGCCAAGGCAGGTGCGGTATTGGATTTAAATGTAGTGATCAGGGCCAGGATAAAACTGCCCACAGCCCCGACAATCGCAGCCGCATAGGCAATGGACAGGTTTGCAGTGATAGCACAATAGAAAAACAATGCGATACCTAAAACGGCGGCAATCACGGTTAAAAGAATTGACTTCTGAATTGCCCCCTGAATGGTCATTGGCTCAGCCAAATCGCTGTAGGTTTCCACCCGAGTTAAAATAGGATTATTACTTTGCATGTACACTCTCTTTTTATAGTTGGCAATAAAAAACCGAGTTTAAGCGATTTTTTGATCAGGCCCAAATATTTTATTCACATAAAAAAAGGAGCTTATGCCCCTTAATTTATTTATTCATAATAAAAAAGTATTCACGGTAATATTTCAGCTCAGCAATCGAATCACGAATGTCATCCATTGCCAAGTGCGAGGCATTTTTCTTGAGACCGCTCATGATTTCAGGTCTCCAGCGCTTCGCCAGTTCCTTGACTGAAGATACGTCCAGATTGCGGTAATGAAAAAATTGTTCCAGTTCAGGCATTAAACGATGCAGGAAACGGCGATCCTGACAAATCGAGTTACCACACATTGGCGACGATTTTGGATTGACCCATTTTTTCAGGAATTCAAGTGTTTGCTGTTCTACATCCTGAGCGGTGAGTTTACTGCGGCGCACCCGTTCAATCAGTCCCGACTGTCCATGCTGCTTGGTATTCCACTCATCCATTGCGTTCAGGATCAGGTCAGATTGATGTACCGCTAAAACAGGTCCCTCAGCTAAAATGTTTAAATAGTCATCGGTAATAATTGTTGCGATTTCAATGATCTTGTCGTTATCGGTATCAAGGCCTGTCATTTCCAGGTCAATCCAGATTAATCGTGTATCAGGGGTACTGCTCATGGATGCTGATTCTAAAGTGCTTAAAAACATCAATAGTAGCAAATTAATTACATCTTGGCTGTAATTCCATAGCGGCTTCATGCTATTTTTGCGGTCTTCAACATGTGGATTTTCTGGGATATGAATGGCTTTAATTCGTAAGCGTCGTTTAACCGAGCAACAGCAGCGCCGTATTGAAAAACAGCATAAATCGCGTCAGGATGATATTGACACGTCGCAGGATTTAGATGGGCTGGTTGTTCAGCATTATGGCCGTCAACTCGAAGTACAAGCCCTGTCCGTACCTGAACAGCATCCTGAAAAACCACAGGTGGCTGAGGGTGAGCCTGAACCATTCTGGAAACCGATTGAACTGGATAGTGTTTGGCGTTGTCATACCCGTACCAACCTAGAGTTGCTGGTGACAGGTGATCGAGTCAAATGGCAGGCCGACCCCAATACAGGTTTGGGGATTATAACCGCGATTTATCCAAGACAATCATTATTGACCCGTCCAGACCGCTACCACAAGGTAAAACCCGTTGCCGCCAATATCAGCCTGATTGTGATTGTGTTCGCGCCACTGCCTGAACCCGCACCCACACTGATTGACCGTTATCTGGTCGCCTGTGCCGATGCCAACATTCCTGCATTGCTGGTACTGAACAAATCAGACCTGCTCACTGAAAATGACCCAATCCTGACCATGCTCAGTGAATATGAAGCCCTAGGCTATGAAACCCTGATCTGTCATGCAAAAGGTGATTTATCCGCACTTTCCGCACGAATCGACAATGAAACCGTTGCGTTCGTTGGGCAGTCTGGGGTGGGTAAAAGCTCACTGATTAATACCATTGTTCCAGATGCGGCACAGAAGACCAATGTCATTTCCGAAAACTCGGCACTGGGGCAACACACCACCACCTCAACCCGTTTGATTAAATTTGGAACAAACGGTGCACTGATTGACTCCCCAGGGATCCGTGAATTTGGACTGTGGCATTTGAGCCTGGAAAAAGTACGAACAGGTTTTCCTGAGATTGAAACCCATCTGGGCCATTGCCAGTTCCGTAACTGCACCCATAGCCATGAGAAAAATTGTGCCTTAAAACAGGCAGTTGATGCGGGTGAGATTTTACCAAGACGTTTGGACAGCTATCTACGCCTAATGGATGAAATTCAGGAAGCCCAGCAAAAAAGTTAGTTTTCTTGGGTTTTTGCCCTTGAACTAACATTTTTGATCACCATAGAGATAAGTTATACTCAGGGTCAATTTTGATTTTAACTTTAGGTGACTTGTGGAACGCTGGTTAGAGTTTATGGGGAACCACCCCTTTTTGTTTGGTACGCTCGGCGTGCTCATCGTGCTGTTCTTCATTTTAGAGGGTCAGCGCAATGGTCGTAAAATTTCACCACAATCACTCGGTATTTTGGTCAAGGCAAAAAATGCCATGCTGATCGATCTACGGGATGGTAAGGATTTCCGTGATGGCCACATCAGTGGCAGCCGCAACATTCCATACAGCCAAATCACAAGTCATGTTGATGAATTAAAAGCAAGTGACCGTCCATTGGTGTTTATTTGCAACCTAGGGCAAGTTGCAGGCTCCGCATTGCAGAAAGTCGGCCATGCCGACAGCTACCGTCTAGATGGTGGTGTCAGCAATTGGAAAGCCCAGGGCTTACCCTTAGTTAAAAGCAAAACCAAAGCTTAAGGAGAAATAAAATGACCGATACAAACGTCACCATTTATTCAACGCTTTCTTGCCCATATTGTGTGAGGGCAAAACAGCTCCTTGAGCGTAAGGGTGTTGCCTATAAGGAAATTAACCTTTCCAATGAGGCGCCTGAAGTTCGTATTGAGTTAATGCAGCGTACCAATCACCGTACCGTGCCTCAAATTTTTATCAAAGACCAGTTTATCGGTGGTTTTGACCAACTTTATGCCTTAGAGCGTGAAGGGAAACTCGACCAATTATTAGCTTAACAACACTCCACGATTTAAGGAAAAACAATGAGCGAAGAACAAGTTCAACCACAACTCGCGTTAGAACGTATTTACACTAAAGATATTTCTTTTGAAGTTCCAGGGGCACAGGTATTTACCAAGCAGTGGCAGCCAGAACTCAACATCAATTTATCTTCTGCGGCAGAAAAGATTGATCCAAACCATTATGAAGTTTCTTTAAAAGTTGTGGTTCAGGCCACCAATGAAGGTGAGACCGCATTCATTGTTGATGTGACCCAGTCAGGGATTTTCCTGGTTGATGGCGTGGAGGAAGATCGTCTTCCGTACATTCTGGGTGCTTACTGCCCGAATATCCTGTTCCCGTTCTTGCGTGAAGCAGTGAATGATCTAGTGACCAAGGGTAGCTTCCCACAATTGTTGCTTACCCCAATTAACTTTGATGCTGAATTTGAAGCCAATATGCAGCGTCTACAAGCTGAAGGTGATGCCCAAGGTCAGGCATAACACTTTAAGCACGCTAAAAACCACAGCACCTGCTGTGGTTTTTTATTTTATAATGAGAACGATATGGATAAGATAAAATGAGAACAAATAATGTCCACAGTACTATATACCCTTTGCCAACAGGTATTTCCTGAACTTGCCACAAGCCCTATCCCTCGTGACCTGCATGCTTTTCATCAATTTATTGACTGGGTTAATAGCCAATACTCAAATATCCAATATGTCGAATTAAAACAATATTATGACAATGGCACAGATGAATGCCACCAACTACAACAGGTCAAGGTGGATATTGAACAGTTGAACAACCGTATTGAGGAGGAAATAGAACAACTTTTTGCTAAAGATGATAATTCAGACTCAGATGCTCAAAGTGAGCCTGATGTTACAGAACATATCTATGCCATCCTCTTTGACAACATTTATGCGGTTGCAGAACAACATGGGCTGGCACTGTTATTAATCTCGAATGAGAACCCTTACTGGATGCTGGTTCCAGATCAGGCTGAACAGATTAATCACCTGATCGAGGCATTTAACCAGTCTTTTACTGACGTTGAGCTTTATCACTATGTTTAAGGCCACTGATGATATTACTCAACAATCGTTCTAAACGTCAGGTTGATACGGGCAGTCGACACTTTCTTGGTGGGTGGCAAACGGTGCAGCCAGTGGCTTTGTGTGGTGTCTTTCATTACCAGTAGGCTGCCATGTTCCAGATACAGCTCCACCTTTTCCTTGCTTTGTTTATGTTTAAAGGCAAATTTCCGTTCCGCACCAAAGCTGAGTGACGCAATCGCGCCATTTTTCTTCAAGTCGGTTTCATCATCACTGTGCCAGGCCATTCCCTCCTCACCTGTATGGTAAAGATTCAGTAGACATGAATTAAAGCGCTCACCTGTCAACTGCTCCACCCGTTGCCTTAACTCAAGCAGTTCAACCGTCCACGGCAAGGCATATCTGTTGACATTTGAGTAGGTATATTCATACCCCTGATCGCCATACCATGCCACTTTTCTTTTGGTGGTGATCTGCCAACCAAAGATAATAGCCTGATCATTTTCCCAAGCAATGTTTTGCATCAACTTTTCAAAATAATCATCAGCGACCATTTCCTGTATGACTTTGCCATAATACTGCACCGTTCCATCATAGGGTAAATGGTTATGCCTTGGGTCAGCCTCAATATCAAACAGTTGCATGTGTCTGTGCTCCCTCCCAGCCAATCATCGCCGTTTTCCTTAAGGTTCCCCATTCATAACCACCCAAAAGACCTGTGGACTGAATCACCCGATGACATGGAATCAGGAAAGCCACAGGATTACTGCCAATTGCTGTACCCACTGCACGGGCTGCCTTGGCATGGTCTATATTTTGCGCAATCTGACCATAGGTGGAAAGCTGTCCCATGGGAATCCGAAGCAGGCTTTGCCAGACTTTCAGTTGAAAATCGGTTCCTTTTAGATGCAGCTTAATTTCAGGCAATTGATCCCAGTCTTTTTGGAAGAAAGCCAGCGCATTAGTCTGAAATTCATCTATTTGCTCAACCAACTGAGCCTTAGGAAACTGTGATTTCAATTGTTGCAATGCTTCCACCTGATCTTCCACAAAGCTTAATGCACAGATGCCTTTGTAAGTTGAGGCAATCAATACCTCACCAAACAATGTTTCAGCAAAGGAATAATGAATCGCTAAATGTTGTCCACCCTGTTTATATTCGGCTGGGGTCATGCCCTCAATCTGGATAAACAGGTCATGCAAACGACTGGTACTGGAAAGTCCTGTTTCAAATGTCGCATCCAGTACACTGCCCTGTTGCTTTAAAATGTTCTTGGCATATTCAACACTGGTGTATTGTAGAAATTTTTTCGGGCTGGTTCCGACCCATTCAGTGAATAAACGCTGAAAATGCGCTGGACTGAGATGAATGTGTGCGGCCACCTCATCCAGTTGTGGCTGCTGCTGAAAATTTTGCTGGATATAGGCAATCGCTTGAGCAATACGATCATAAGTACGCTGCTGTTGCATTTCTCTATCCTCTAATTGCTGCTGTCTCTCCACACTAACAAGCTTCCTGTACCAAGAAAATCCGAAAGATGCTATTCATTTATCAACATCCTCATTTATGATGGCAAATATCTAAAAATCACTTAAAACAACAAGAGCATCAATTATGCCGTTTACCCCCTTACATTTGGGTATGGGTGCCTGCTGTAAAGCCATTGCACCACAACGTTTTAGCTTTATGATTTTCGCTGGTACACAAATCCTGATGGATTTGGAACCGCTATTTGGCATGATCTATGGTTGGCAATATTTACATATCATCACGCACAATCTATTGGGTGCAAGCTTAATTGGCTGTCTGGCTTTTGTGATCGGCAAACCGATCAGCGAATGGATGTTACGATTCATCCTAAAATATAGGGACTGGAAAATTTCATGGCAAACAGCCGCAATCAGTGCCTTTATTGGAAGTTATAGTCATATTTTACTGGATGCCTTTATGCATCACGATGTGTATTTCTTTTATCCTTGGATTTTAAAAAATCCTTTATCGAATTTAATTCCTTATTCTGCTCTTTTTTATAGCTGCATTTTTATGGCATTTATTGGCACAACCATTTACTTATATCAGCTCAAATTTAAAGATAAGAGGACGTAAACCAACGCCCTCCCAGATTTTTTATAAACGGCGACGTAATGCATCGGCAATCGATTCGACCAACTGCTGTGAGATTTCCTGTTTCGAGGCTTTTTCCAGTTCCCGTTTATTCATGTGATAAGACTGGGCAAAAAACACTGTCATGGCATTTTCATCAGATGCAAAGCCAATATCAGGACGCGAAACATCATTACAGGCAATCATATCCAGCTTTTTCGCTACCAATTTACCTGCGGCATATTCCTCAACATTCTGGGTTTCAGCAGCAAAACCAACCATAAATGGACGCTGTTGTTGCTGGGCAATAGTCGCCACAATATCAGGATTTTTCACCAAGGACACCGCAAGCTCATCGCCTGCTTTCTTGATTTTATGCTCCGCAACCTGAGCCACACGGTAGTCCGCCACCGCAGCAGTCGCAATAAAGATGTCACAGCCCTGTTGCAACTGGTTCATACTGACATCCAGCATTTGCATGGCTGAACTGACATTGATACGTTGCACACCATTTGGAGTATCCAGACTCACAGGCCCTGCCACCAGAGTCACTTTTGCCCCTGCGGCATAACAGGCTGCCGCCAAGGCAAAACCCATTTTTCCAGTGCTGTGGTTGGAAATATAACGTACAGGATCAATCGCTTCGCGGGTCGGGCCAGCAGTAATAGTGACGCGCTTACCTGCCAATAAGCCAAACTTTTCTGCAATGGCACGCTGGGCTTTATGGAAATAAGCCGCCACCTGACGCGCTAAATCCTCAGGTTCAGGCATACGCCCCAACCCAACATCACCACACGCCTGCTCACCTGCATCTGGCATAATCACATGCACGCCATCTTCAACCAGGGTTTGCAGGTTACGCTGTGTAGCCTTGGCTGCCCACATTTGCTGGTTCATGGCAGGTGCAACCCAGACAGGCGCTTTGCTGGCTAAATATAGGGTACTCAGCAAATCGTCCGCCAAACCATTGGCAAACTTGGCAATGCTGTCACAGCTTGCAGGCGCAACCAGAATTAAATCTGCCCAGCGTGCCAGCTCAATATGTCCCATACCTGCTTCGGCTTCTGGGTCAAGCAGTTCAGTATGGACTGGATTACCTGAAAGGGCCTGAAAAGTGAGCGGGGTAATAAAAGCCTGCGCGCCCTGTGTCATCACCACGCGGACATCAAAACCATAATCTTTTAAACGACGAACCAGAATGGCACTTTTATAAGCAGCAATGCCGCCCGTAACCGCCAATATAATGTTTTTATGAGGAATAACACTAAGATCGAAGCTCACAAACAGGATACCTTGCTGTTGCAGTGGCGCTCACAATAGCATTAAATACGGTCATACCCAAGCCATGCGCTCGGAAAAACATGCACTACAATAAAATGAACGTGAATATTCATCATGAATCAATCCATAAAACAGTCCATCAAGGCATGGCCAGAACAAGAACGACCACGGGAACGCTTATTATCACAGGGGGCACACAGTTTATCCGATGCTGAATTACTCGCTATTTTTCTACGCTCAGGCTCCAAACAGCACTCGGCGGTTGAGCTTGCCCGTATTCTGATCCAGCATTTTGGTGGACTCAATCCAATTTTTGATGCCTCACTTGAAGAACTTTCCCAGTTTAACGGCATTGCCGATACCAAATACGCACAACTGATGGCAGTAAAGGAACTGGGACGGCGTTATCTGAATAATTACTTTCACCAGCAACGGCTTTGCCTGGATACATCTACATTGGTGCTTGACTATCTACGCTATGAACTGCAAGGTGAAAAACAGGAAGTGTTTGCCGTGCTGTGTCTGGATGCTGAGCTCAGGAAACTGCATTTTAAGAAACTGTTTTTTGGATCACAGCATAGTTGCAGTGTATCCATTAACCAGACCTTGCGTTATGTGCTTCAGCAACAGGCCTGCCAAATCGTGATTGCACATAATCATCCTTATGGCATTGCCCAGCCCTCGCACGAAGACATTTACCTCACCCAGCAACTGAAACAAGCCTGTCAGTTACTTGAAATCCAGTTGCTTGATCACTTTATCATTTCACCTGAAAACCATTTTTCCTTTTCTGAGCAACAACTACTCAAACCTGTCCGAATCAAACAATCTGATCTTGACAAAGCCTAGAGCAAACAGGAACATCAGCAGATAAAATTAATGATTCAAACAACATGATTGTCCGTGACCAGCCCAGTATTTTTAAGGTTTTATTTTCATGGCGTGGGACGATTTTACCCAAAATTTTACCTTCTCTCGGTTTTGTCATGTTGATCTCCGCCATTATTGGTGGAATTGAATATATTGATCTATACCGCTTCCCTGAAATTCCCCTCGTCGGCTTTACCCTGATCGGGGTTGTGCTTTCTATCTTCCTTGGTTTTAAAAATACCGCATGCTATGACCGTTGGTGGGAAGCACGTAAACTTTGGGGCGTTTTGATTGCCACATCACGACACTTTGACCGTGATTGCCGAATCTTAACCCAGGCACGACGTGAACGTGTAATTCAGCATGTGATTGTATTTGCCAATGTGTTACGCGACCGTTTACGTCACCAGACCGCGAACCCAACTGAACTGACGGAAACCAGTGGTTTAAGCCAGCAGGCGCTTACCCAGCTTTACCAGCAGCACAATGCGCCACAATATACCCTGAGCCTGATCCAATGGGAGCTGTTACAAGCCCTGAAAGATGGGGAAATCTCCGATATCATTTATACGCAGATGAATCGTCATGTCGCGGCCTTAAGTGAAATGCATACGGGTTGTGATCGGATTGCCAATACCCCTATTCCGTTTGCCTATTCGGTTTTGCTGAACCGAACCGTTTATTTCTTCTGCTTTATGTTGCCTTTTAGCCTGGGTTCTTTACTGGGTTTGGTGACACCCCTCTTGGTTGGAATTTTGGCTTATACCTTTCTAGGCCTCGATGCCTTAAGTACAGAAATTGAAGAACCTTTCGGCACACAAAGTAATGACCTGCCACTGGATGCAATGGTACGTACCATTGAAATTGAATTATTGAGTACCTTAGGCCGTCCAACACCACCACCAATTCAGGCACAGGATCATAATTTATTGTAAATTATAATTTTTTCATTTATATTAGCGCAAAACTAGAATAACTTGTCTATTTAAATGAAAATATTATCTAAATTTACATGGTTGCCCATGTTGCCAAATATTCCTGCAACAAAGCAACCGTCTAAAAGCTCAAAAATATATTCTGGTATTTTGTATTTTCTCATCTTATCTTTTTCAACCTATACTTATAAACACATACCTAGTTCAATTTATTTTGTTCTGTTAGCTCTTTTCCTTTACATTTTTATTTCATACCAAAGTTATATTGAATATCATCCAATTGCTTATAAGGATTTGAAATTACGTCGTTTTATTGGATTTAATGCAACCTTAAAAGAGGTTACTGCGATTCTTAACCCCACCACAGACTATCACTATCAAATTAAAATTCACACAAGTGACTCGATCCCTCAAGACCAACAACAGGAATGGTTGATTACACCCAATTTATATCCAATGAATTTACGTGCATTGATGGGTCACTCTATTTACGTGGAATCATTAGCCAATTCACATCTCATTTTTAATATTAAGCCTTACTTACTTGATCAAAATCAGCAAGAAATTTTCTTTACCCAACACCATTTAGAATATCCAAAAGCCAATACAAAATATAAAAAATGTCGATATAACAATATTCAAAAAGTTGAACTGGATACCTCTCAAATAGAGATACGATTGTTCATTTGGGTTAAACAACAAAATATACAGATAAAGCTGAATGAGACCCAACTTAAGCTGATGGAAATAATTTTCTTCCCCAAGCTTTTAATGTTTTCACAAAGGCAATATCTAGCGATTAAAAACCAACAGGCTCAAGGTATTATTTGGCAGTCGTAATATGAAAAAACTTTCTAAATTTACTCGGCTACCCTTTATTCCTGAGATCAACAAACCCTCCTTTACAATCAATCTCCTACTTATTATTTGTATCTTAACTTTTTTTTATGTGATTCTCTTTGGTGAAAAAACTCCAATAGTTATCTTTACACTGATTATTCAACAGGCCATTTTAATTTATGCACCACGCAAAATGATTGCCAAAGATTTATTTTTTAGGAATATGATTGAGTTTAAAGGTGAAATTAAAGAAATCATCAAATCTGATAGAGAAAATTATAGCACTGAAATTCAAATCTCCAGTTCAGCAAATATTTGTCAAAATTTAGACCAAAAATTTTTGCTCCTAACTCCAGCCGAACACCAAAACCTAATGGTTATCCAACTCTTTAAACCTTTAAAAAAGTTACCCACTTCCTTTGATACCGATTACTTTTTACATCAGGACATCATCTTTCGCTCTTTTCAGCATAGTACTTTTATTTTTGATCTAGGTGTCATACTGAAAGATCAATTAGATCATGAAGTTACTTTCTTCTTTTATCATCTTGAATACTTCAACCAACAAGGTAAAAAGCAAACTTTAAAATATAAAAGAATTGAACAAGTGAAACATCATATTCATTTCAAAGACAGAAGCCATATTGTAAAACTCATTTTCTATAAAACTGAATTTACATTTATATGTGACAAAATACAGTTTATGAGACTTCGTGAATTACTATATTCATCCAATATTTCCTTTTTGTAGAATGTCGATTTATGAAAAAATACTTTATTAAAAGAAATTCATAACCATAAACAATATAGTAATCAAAAATATTTCTAATTTTTCATTGAATAAAATTTCTTAGCTAAAAGGATTTATTAGCTTAACATCCATCCCCTGAAAATCACTAACATTACGAGTAACCAGCGTTAAGTTATACACCAGTGCTGTTGCAGCAATCATTTTATCTATCGCATTATGTGAATGAGGAACACATAATTTCCCCCATAACTCTGCAACTTCTAAATCCGTATCCAATATTACATGCTGATATTGATTGATCATCTTTTTCAACCAATTTTCTAAATATTCAGCTTGTGTTATATCATTTTTATATCGAAGTAAATGAATACCTCGTCTCAACTCTCCTATTGTGACTACACTTAAATAAATTTGCTGTTTAGAACGTTGGGCTTGTCGAAAAAAATCAACCACACCTTGATTAGCATGTTGTGGCCGACTTAATTCACTAATAATATTTGTATCAATTAAAAACATCTCTCATCTCTACGTCTTGGATTCGTTCAAATACCGTAGCATCTTCTATTTTAGGTATTGCCAAAATAAGATCAATTAAGTCCTCCGATTCTGATGATATCATTGTAGCTTGTGCTTGTTGTTGCTGACGAAACTCAAGAAACTGAACAAAATCCAAAACTTCTGCTATTTTCTCTTGAGGCAATTGACTTACTTTATGAAAAACTAATTCAGCTAATCCCATAACATGCTCCTCAATTTTAAAATTGTTGATTAATTATACATCTTTTATCTAAAACTTTCCCAGATCCCTCTTTGCCCCTCATGGATACGTGGTGTCTGTCCTAATTTAATCCACGGCATATTGTCTCCATGAAAATCGCTGCCAATCGAAACAGCTAAACCATGCTCCTGAATCACTCGATCCACCATGTGTCGTGTAGAAAGCACTTCACTACTGGCAGGAAGCTCAACCGCATCACCACCAGACCCAGCAAATAACTGAATCAGATAACGGATATTGGTTGCAGACAAATCATAACGGGTCGGATGTGCCAATACCGCAAAGCCCTGACTGGCATGAATCACATCAATGGTCTCTTTTAAACCTACCCCATCAAATTTGACAAAAGCCTTTTTGCCCTCTTTCAGGAAACGGTCAAATGCCTGCTGTGGGCGAGTGACAATATTTTTTTCAACCAGAGTCTTGGCAATATGGGTTCGTGTCACCCGATCTCCCTGACCATCCACTTTTGCCAATACATCAGAATGAATATCAAAACCGATACATTTTTCCAATAACTCACAAATTAGTTTTGCCCGTTCAGCCCGCACTTTTTTCTGGTTTTCCAGCATTGCCTTGATAGGAACTTCATCCTGCATATTCAATGCAACGATATGCACCCCATAACTCTTTTTAGTGCTGGGACGTGACCACTGACTGGAAATTTCCACGCCAGAAATAATTTGAATATCATGATCTTGGGCATAATCCTGTGCGCGTTCCAACCCATCCATCGTGTCATGGTCGGTCAGGGCTAAGGTCTGGATTTTTAAATCAACCGCAGCCTGTACCAATTGTTCAGGAGACAAGGTACCGTCTGAAATGAAACTATGCGTATGTAAATCGACACCGAACATGCTTTGTATTATGCTATCTGACCTATTTCACCACTGTACTGTAACATGAAAGCGTTGCTCGACTATCTTCCACTGATTATCTTCTTTTATTTTTATAAAACCACCGATCCCAAAGATAGTCACCATCCATTACTGGAGCTTGTGGGCAGTGCAGGAAATACTGATCAAAACCATATTCTGGTTGCGACCTGTGCTCTACTGATCTCGACCCTTGTGGTCTATGGTTGCCTGTTCTTTTTCCAGAAGTTCAAACTGGAAAAAATGCAGTGGTTTATCGTTGTCATGTCAGTGGTTTTTGGTGGAATTACACTGGCATTCAGTGATGTGACCTATATCAAAATGAAAGCGGTCATCATCAATGTCGGGATTGGAATAGGTTTTCTGGTTACGCCCCTGTTTAACAAAGAACGTGAACCGATTATTAAAAAACTTTTGGGTTCGTTGCTTGAACTGACACCAAAAGGCTGGATGCGTCTAAACTGGGCATGGTGTGGGCAGTTCTTCTTGTTGGCGTCACTGCATTTCTTTTTTGGGTTCGTATTTATGCAGGGAAAATACTGGGGCGAATTCACCGCTTTCGGCGATATTATCGTTTCTATCAGTTACCTTGCTGTTATACTGATTTGCTTAAGAAAGCATTTTAAAGCCACTGACTAACCTGAATCATTTGAGCGACTGCTATGCCATATTTTGTGCTGACCTGTACTGATCACGAAGATACCCTGGAAAAACGTTTAGCAATTCGTCCCCAGCATGTAGAGCGTCTACAAAAGCTGGATGATGAGGGTCGCTTAATTGCTGCTGGTGCTCATCCAAAAGACCCGAATGATCCACAGGCTGGATTTTTAGGCAGCACCATCATTGTTGAATTTGAGAGTCGTGAAGCACTGGATGCATGGATTCAGGAAGAGCCATTTTTAAAAGAAGGGATTTACGCAAAGATCGAAGTAAAACCTTTCAACAAAGCTTTTCCAAAAGGGTAAATCATGCAAGTTGCCGTTAAAAGCCTATTCGCTTTTTGTTTATTCAGCTCAAGCGTATGGGCCGTTGAACCCACATCTCCCCCACCCACAGCGGTACAACCGAAACCATCTGTTACAGCCACTGCTGCAAATACAACTGGTACGGCAGCAAAGCCTTTAACGGCTGAACAAATTGCCAAGGCAAAACAGCAACAGGAAGCAAAGGTAAAAGCCCTGATTCAGGATCAGGCCAGTCGCTTAAAACAACTTGAACATGCCAATCTTGAAGCGCTTGCCCAAAATCAGGAATTGCAGCTTAAGAACGATAACTTAACAGTTCAGGTGCAGGTTCTACAAAGTGAACGCAGTGCTCAAATGTTCCTATATGGTGCGATGACCATTGCGGTTGGGGTAATTCTTGGCTTCTTTATTGCCAGCTATGTCTACACCAAACGCCGCCGTCAGTGGTAAAACACGATTTCTTTATTTATGTCTCAATCAGCAAAACTACAAACTGCCGAACTGGACTGGGAACTGGTCGATGGCATTGAAGTTCCCATTTCCAGACAATTTGGCGATGTCTATTTTTCCAAGGACAATGGTTTACTTGAAACCCGCCATGTCTTCCTCAATGGTAATGACCTCATTGAACGTCTGTCACAACTCAACGATTATCAATACTTTTGTGTGGGGGAAACAGGCTTTGGCACAGGCTTAAATATTCTGACCCTTTGGCAATTATGGCAACAGGTTCGTCCAAATAATCACAGCCATCTACATGCAATTAGTGTGGAAAAGTTTCCACTCAGCAAAGCAGACCTCATCCGTGCCCTCAATGTCTGGACTGAACTCGAACCGCTTGCTGAAAAACTGATTGAGCAATATCCATTACCGATTGCAGGTTGCCACCGTCTCAGCTTTCCAGAAGAACGTTTTAGTATTGATTTATGGCTGGGCGATGCACAGGATATTTTTCCCATCATCCCTAAAACACAGGCAGTCAATGCGTGGTTTCTGGATGGCTTTGCCCCATCCTGTAATCCAGATATGTGGCAGGAAAATGTACTGAACCATATTGTGCGTTTATCAGAATTTGGGACAACATTTGCCTCATTTAGTGTTGCAGGTGTACTCAAACGTGGACTGAAACAGCATGGTATTCAGATCAGCCGTCCTCGTGGTTTTGGGCATAAACGGGAAATGCTCAAGGCGATTTGGCTAGATACCTCCCAAACTGAAACTCAGTCGCAAGATTCAGAAACAACTATTGCAGCTCAACCAAAGTCCGAAACATCAAAGCAACGCAAAATCGCCATCATTGGCGCTGGAATCGCGGGTTTAAGTACAGCATGGGCATTTGCCCAACGCGGCCATCAAGTCACGATCTACGAGCAAAATGGGCCGCTTTCAGGTGCATCAGGTAATCCCCTTGCACTGCTTAATCCAAAACTCTGCCCGATTGAACAGGCGCATGAACATTTAATGACGCTGAGTTGGCAACACGCCTTAAACTTCTATCCCAGATTCAAGGCATTTAAACCCATTCAGGTTCAACAGATTGCTTTAAAAAATGCGGATGAATTGTTAGGTCTGGTTGAGCAATATCCTGAAAATGTATTATCTGAAAATATAAAGCAGGCAGACAATTCTATTCCTCAGACTGAGTTTCCCAGCCTCACTTTACATCAGGCAGGTGCAATTTCCCCTCATCAGTTACGTGATGAAATTTTGCAGCATCCCAATATCATTTTAAAAATTGCAAAAATCTCTGCACTAAAACAAATAGAAAACCAGACTGAAGTCTGGCAAGAGCAGCAACTCATCGCAACAGCAGATCATGTGATCGTGTGCTGTGCCAGACAAAGCGCTGAACTGTTTGAAAATTATCCAATCTTGAAGCCAATTCGTGGGCAGGTCAGTTGGGTAGAAAATACCAAGCGACCCCTTTCATTGAACCAAGCCTATAGTTATGGTGGGTACTGCACACAATTGGATGCATCACATTTACTGTTAGGTGCATCCTTTTATCCAAATCGGGATGATGCTGAAGTGTTGCCAGCAGACCATGTGCATAACTATGAACTTATCCACAGTGTCTTTCCAGAATATACACAACAGCTTCCCTCTGTAGATACTTGGCAAGGTCGGGCATCTGTGCGGGCACAGAGTCTGGATTA
Source organism: Acinetobacter sp. GD03645 (assembly GCF_029845285.1). Taxonomy (NCBI): domain Bacteria; kingdom Pseudomonadati; phylum Pseudomonadota; class Gammaproteobacteria; order Moraxellales; family Moraxellaceae; genus Acinetobacter; species Acinetobacter sp. GD03645. The sequence continues at coordinate 161,594 of NZ_JAOCLL010000010.1, forward strand.
CTTTCCATTGGTTGGGAAAATGCAAGATCATGAGGAAATCTACACCCTTGCAGGGCTAGGTTCCAAGGGATTCATGTTTGCACCGCTTTGCAGTGAGATTTTGGCAGCTTTGATATTAGGTGAACTTTGTCCAGTTTCACAAAAGCTATTGGATAAGCTGAATCCGCAGAGATTTAAAAAGAAGATCAAAGTAAAAAAGCCATATTATTCGGCTTGAGTTATTTTTTAATCATAATGTATTGCTAGATTTTTTTAATTTGCCAAAATACCTGTGTATTTTGGCAAATTATTCCAGAGTGCTTTAATCACCCTGTTCTAAAGGCAAGCCCGCATCACGCGCTGCACGTGTACCTCCCATCAGTACCACATATTCACGAGAATCATCCAGACCATCCAGAAGCTCTGCCGCACGTGGTGCCTTACTACCACCACCACATAGAATATAAATCGGCTGATCCGCTGCAACCTGAGTCAAACTATCCGCAGTTAATTCAGCAATTGGGCGATTGACCGCCCCTTTGACATGAGCCTCTGTATACGCATTGGTATCTCGGACATCCCAAATGACCGCGCCTTCTGGGAACTCAAATGTTGTAATTTCTTGTTTACGGATCATTGCGCACTCCTTTGATGTAAACAACACTTGGCAAATGAAGAAAACACCCTTAGCATCTCAAATATTCTTTCCCTTTGTAAAGGTCTAACCATGCCTTCTTTTGATATTGTTTCTGAATTAGAGTTATTTGAAGTCAATCATGCGGTGCAAAACACACAAAAAGAGATTGCCACACGTTTTGACTTTCGTGGACAGGACGTTTCGATTGAACTCAATGAAAAAAACAAGGAAATCAAAATCTCGACTGAAAGTGATTTCCAGTGTGAGCAGGTCTATACCATGCTTGAAAACCACTTTTATAAACGCAAGATTGATGTACAAGCACTTGACCCACAAAAAGCCACTGCCTCTGGCAAGCATGTGGTACAGGTGATTAAGCTTAAGGATGGACTTGACTCAGATACTGCAAAAAAAATTAATAAAGCCATTAAAGAAAGTGGCATCAAGGCGCAATCTTCTATCCAAGGGGACAAAATCCGTGTCACTGATAAAAAGCGTGATACTTTGCAACAGGTCATGAACTTTTTACGTGAACAGCAATTTGGTCTACCGCTTCAATTTAATAATTTCAAAGACTAAGCAATAGGTTCACTATGGCAAAAGATAACCGTCTTTATACGCTGGTTAAAACCACTTCTAAATTTCCAAAAGGCATTCGCAGTACCTTATGGAGCAAAGCCTTTGGACGAGTTGTTCCAATGGTGGGAACGGCAAACATTCGTTATTTGGAAGTCGATAAAGACCACGTTACCGTTCGCATTGAAAACCAGCGTAATATGCAAAACCATATCAAGGGTGTCCATGCCGCAGCGATGGCCTTACTCGCTGAAACGGCAACGGGTTTCCTAACAGGTCTACATATTCCTGATGATCGTATCTTGTTGATCAAATCACTGCACGTAGACTATTTAAAGGTTGCACAGGGTGGTTTAACCGCGACCGCAACCTTATCTGCTGATCAACAGAAGTTCATTGCAGACAATGAGAAAGGCGAGCTATTGATTCCTGTGACCGTGATTGACGATTCAGGCAACGAACCAATCCATTGCCAAATGCTTTGGGCTTGGTTGCCAAAACGCAAAAAGTAATTCTGAATCAACCATAATAAAGCCCAAATAAATTTGGGCTTTATTTTTTGGCTTAACCAGCAATAAATTCCTGCTTAATCTGTTCAGCAATCTGTCGCTTGTTTCCATTGACATCAACCGCAACAAAAGTAAAAACGCCTTCCGTAATCCGTACAGGTTCACGCGAATCATCATGACTGTTCCAGACCTCGATCTGCACCTGAACCGAGGTGTTACCAACCTTAAGAATTTTGGTGTAGCAACTAATCACATTTCCCACTTTCACAGGAACAAGGAAAGTCATCTGGTTAATCGCAATGGTTGCACAACGACCTTTACTAAAACGTTCAACATGAATCGCTCCAGCCAGATCCATCTGAGATACAATCCAGCCTCCAAAAACATCACCACTCCAGTTGGTATCGGCTGGCATAGCAATATTTTGCAGGGATAAAGTCCCTTCTGGATGATTCAAGCGTTCCGTCATGTTAATTTCCTTGATGTTGCTGTAATTGCTGGTCTAGCCATTGTTGAAGCTCTGGTGTTCTTAATGCCCCACTGATTCTCGCCAACTCAGTGGTTTTATTCATTAACACCAACGTCGGAATGCTACGCACATTAAATGCGGCACTTAAACGGGGATTCGCTTCGGTATCAATCTTGGCAAAAACCACATAGGGATTTTGCTTTGCTACCTGAGCAAAATGGGGAGCCATCATCTTACAAGGTCCACACCACTCTGCCCATAAATCGATCAGCACAGGTAAATCGGTATTGGCAATAAAGTGACTAAAGTTTTGTTCATTGAGTTCAATTGGCTCCTGAGGCAACAATGGCTGATGACATTGCCCACAGTTTGGATGAACGGCCAATTTTTCTTCGGGTACGCGATTTTTTGCACCACATGATGCACAGACAATCATCATTTACATCACTCCAATATGTTGATGTAAAAATTCTAATTGGGTTGTGACTGCTTTTTCAAACCATGAACCGTGATAAACTTCAAAATGTTTCATATCCCACTCATGATAAGTGACAAATGGTGCAATATTGGTCGCTGCCTCACGACTGGATGCAATTGGAATCAGACTATCTTTCTTGGCAGCAATAAATAACACGGGAATATTAATCTTACGCACAAACTGAATTGGACGGTAACGCATCAAGTTAAAGAATACACGGGCAGGAACTTCCCCACTCCAGTAATAATTAGGATTTACAATGGAATGATAACCATAGTAGCTATCAGAGGTGGGTAAAAAACACAGTTTATATTGATCAACCACGGGCAAAGTTTTAGGCACTAACCCCATCTTTGATCCCATATAGTCCTGACTGGAACGTTTCAGAGCTTCTGGATAACGTTGCAATGGGTAAAGTTTAGCTGTCTCAGCACCATCCACATAAGGTACCTGTACCATCACTGCCTGAATATTCTTAAGATCAGTCGCCAAACTTAAGGCATAGCCACCACTTAATGAAGTTCCCCACAAGATAATACGACGACTATCAATCAGTTTACAGTTTGATGCATATTGGATCATTGTTTTCCAATCATCCAGTTGCGAACTCAATGAAATCAGTTCACGGGGCTTGCCTGTACTGCCACCCCAATAACGATAGTCAAATAAGATAACAGCATAGCCCGCCTGAGCAAAACGCTGTGCATACTGAATCAGCTTGAATTGACGCAAACCAGCAAATCCGTGCGCCATAAGAATGACGGCAGGTTTAATAGCAGCTTTGGGAAGATAGAAATCCGCAGCGATCGTTTCATCACCACTAGGAACATACAAAGGCTCAACTGTATAGGTGTGCATGCGCGCTCCATTGCGTTATCTTATGACTTATCATCGTTTATTTACTATAGACATTTAAACTCAAGATCAAGCTTAATGCTATGATAGAGCATAAAATGTTTTGTTTGTTTTTGGAGTGACAAGATGTCAGAGAATGTTGGTTTTGCAGGTCAAATCGGCCCTGAACATGTAGAGCAAGTGGTTGAAAAGGGATTCAAATCCATCATTAATAATCGCCCTGATATGGAGGGTGGCCCTGAACAACCAACCAGCGCACAGATTGAAGAATCAGCACGTAATGCAGGTTTGGATTATGTGTATCAACCAGTTGTTGCAGGTCAGACTACAGAACTGGATGTTCGCACATTTGCAAATCATTATAATGAACTGCCAAAGCCAATCCTGATGTTCTGCCGCACAGGTAATCGTTCTAACAACCTATATCAGTTAGCAAAGCAAATGGATTTGTTGGAGGATTAATAAAAAATCTTCAAATAAAAATGGAAGCTCGAAAGCTTCCATTTTTTTATTAAGTTAACCTAGTATTATTTATAGTTATTACAAGTCGTGATGTCTTCGCCATATGGACTAACGTCATCAGGTCTCCATTTACCATCAGTATCATCAACATCTACTGCCGCTACTGGAGGAACAAAAGATAAAGCAGTCATATTGTCTTTTGTGGAAACAATTGTGGATGCAGTTAAATTCACACGTAGCCAGTTAGAATAGTTGTTGGCATAACGAACTTTAAAGTCAAATTTACCTTGAGCATCAGTTGTAAAGGTTGACTTCGTTCCTAACGATTCATTCTTAGTATCAAGAATCACAACAGGATTTGGAAATTCATTTGATGGACATTCTACAAATGTTGTAATTCGTTTTGGTACATTATTTTCATAAATTGTATAATCACGTGACCAGCGCCAGAAACCCAACCAAGACCACATACCTTCACTCGTTTGAGCATATGAATAATCACGTACCCAATTAAATCTACCTTTCATGAAACTTGCTAAATCAAGTGATATACTAATTTTTTGGTTTGCAATTGGATTGCCAGCTGTATCTACGACAGAAGCTGAAAACGCTTTATAATAATAAGTCTCATCAGCAGGATCTTTAATGACTTCATGATTCTGTGCTACTGTAATATACGCAGATTGTGTGGAAACGGTTAATAATAAATTAGGAGAATACACTGGTTTAGGAGCTATGGCATTACCTGCTGACGCTTGAATTTCAACACCACCACCTAAAGTCTGTGCCGATCCAGCAGTATAAATAACCGTAGCCCGTCCTGCACTATCAGTCATCGCTGTAGGTTGAGAAATTCTACCAGATACTGAAGTATCTTTTAGAACGGAGAAAGATACCTCCGTATCTGGGATCGGTGTTCCATTTTTATCTTTAACCAAAGCCACTACTTTAGTATTAGCACCAGGAGCTAATACAGTAGACTCAGATTGTATAGAAATCGTTGCTGGCACACCTGCACTAATTTTTTGTGCAATATAAATAACATTCGTACCAAACTTTGCAGAGATAGTTGCAATTGATGCAATTGTCCCAACTAAGGTTGTACTTGCGTCCCCAACCCACTTACCATTTTCTTGACGAATATTTGTGATCGTTGCTTTTGGAGTGACTGTACCATTGGTTGTTGCAAATACTACTTCTTTTCCATCCAAATCTGCTTTCGTATCTCCAATAATTTTAACTGAAATCAGTTTAGACTCACCTACTCCAACAGGCTTCGGATCTGATGTCAATTGTAGAATATTATTTGCCACATTCGCAGTTAAAGTTGCTGACTCTGTTGTCAGTAAATTACTAACTGGTTGATTTCCATCTTCAACAGTTAATTTACCAGTTAAGATTAATTGACGATTAGCCATACCTACAACAGAAGAATATGGTACTTTAAATACCGCTTTTCCGTCATTATCGGTTGCTTTGATATCTCCAACCGTATTTCCACTGGCATCTAATAAACTTGCTTTTGCTCCAATCAAAGGCTTACCAATAGCGTCAAGAGCAGTTAAAGTAACGCTCGCACTCTCTCCTTCCTCTAGCAAGTTAACATCTGAAGCAATAGTTACAGCCGTACCATTAACAGGTATTGTCAATTCCTGTTTAACATTTCCTGAACTAACAATAACCACGATCGAACGATTCATACGCTGATTTAACGTAGAGTTAATCAATGAAATATCTGTTTTGATTAGACCATTTTCATCACTCACCAGTTTACTTGCTGTACTTAAATTAGCTCCAGCTTTATCAGCATCTTTAATTTCAATCGTAACATTAGCTTTTGGTATGATACCTCCTGATTTATTAAGAGTACGGATAGTCAAAGTTAAACTATCCTCTCCTCCAGCATTTAAACTACTTTTATTTTGACCTATTGATAATAATTCTGCTGGAACTTGCTTGGCTGTATCGTCTGTAGGTGTACTTGGTGAATCAACATTAAAGTAGCCCTTACTACCACCACCACCACAACTTGCTAATAAAATTGACACAGCAACTGCTGACAATTTTAGTGTAAATTGTTTTTTATTCATCATCATTCCTTTATATTTCCCCAATCCAACCCCCGTTATGGAGTAAGATATTTAATTATAAAAAATATGCTTAATGTAATCACATTATTGTTTTTCTGTAAATATACTTTATTGGTAAATAAAAAATATTAAAGTGAACTCAATCAATTTTTTTTATTTAAGAGAGAATAAGATACCTTTATATATCAGATCACCAATCCAGATCTATATTCTATGGACCTAATTTCATATAGATATAATTTAATAACGAGTAAAACACGTACTTTAAAACACTGAGAATACCAAATAAAAAACACCCCAACCTCTCTCAAGGCTGGGGTGTTTTCAATTT
>NZ_JAOCLL010000011.1:0-128444 GCF_029845285.1 Acinetobacter sp. GD03645
ATTTAGTATGGGGAATATATGAGTATACCTATGACTGCTAGTTTCATCTTTGAGGATTTTGCATTAGGGGATGTTTGGGAAGCTGTTCTTGCTGCTATAATTATTGCAATAGTTTTTTTCTGGGTTAGAGAAAGAGTTTTTGGAATTCCAGATTTTTCAGGTCAATGGTATTTAAAATCAAAAACAAATACAACTGCATATAGGCCTTATGAAAAAATGGAGTTACAACATAATTTATTTTTAAGATTAGAGGGAAATAATATAAGAGGTGCTTCTGAAAAAATTTACGAAGACTCAAGTTATGGGAAAAGAAAAACACATCGGAGACATATTTTAGAATATACAGGTAAGAATAGAGCACGAGCTAGTATAGAAGGTTCGATTCAAAAGAATATCTTTGGTCCAGATATATTGACTTTACATGCGACAGAATATGGTGAAAAAAGACAATCAACTATTTATTGTCGTTTTGAATTGAAGAAAAAGTATTTCTTTTTTAGTGATCGTATGGCAACAAGGTTTGATGGAGATTTTTATTCTATGGTTGCTGATCAAAGAGGAATAGTTTGTCTATCCAAAACACCATTTCAGAAGTTTATTCCTGAAGTTCGAGAAAAAGTATGAGAATTTTATACTTTTTCTTAACGACTCCATTTTATGTTTTAGGCAAGGTCTTTATATTTTTTAATTTAGATAATTCAAATAATGATTTTTTAAAATGTTGTAATTATTTAGAAAATTTAGATATATTATTAGACGATGAAATTATAAAAATATTATATTTAGCAGAAGATCATAGATCTAATTTTCATTATGGTATTGATCACTACGCTATGTTGAGGGCAATTTATTTTACGCATGTAAGGAAAGATTTTCAAGGAGCAAGTACTGTAGCTCAGCAATTTGTAAGAGTCATTACGGGACGGTATGAAAGGACTTTATTTCGTAAATTAAGGGAACAACTATTGGCAGTTTTAATTACTTATGAGTTCAATACTAAGATTATTGGGACTGCATATTTAAATATAGCATTTTTAGGATCTGGAATGAATGGTTTGACTGGCTATTTAAGGCGTAAAAAAATATTTTTGGATCAGCTTGATACATTAGAGAAAATAAAAATAGTTAGCAGATTAAAGTATCCAGAGCCTATTAAAGATAAAGAAAGATGGTCATTTAAAATGAAAGTTAGAGTGGGAAATATTCAGTCTAAAATTGTAAAGTACAAATCCCTCCCAACCTCCCTTTGAAAAAGGGAGGAGCTGTCACATAATTCATTTAATTACATGACATCCTCCTCTTTTTAAAGAAAGTGAAAAGCATTGCTTCGTAAGGGAGTTAAAAGGACTTTCTAAATTACCCAATCGAATCATCTAAATTCGGAGCTAACCACCGTTTCGCTTCGTCCAAAGTCCAATTTTTACGTTTTGCATAATCTTCTAACTGGTCTTGCGAGATTTTACCCACATTAAAGTAGTCACTGTCAGGATGTGAATAATAGAATCCACTGACCGAAGATGGTGGCATCATGGCAAAATGTTCAGTCAGCTTGGTTCCAATCTTTTCCTCAGAGCATAACCAGTCAAATAACACGGCTTTTTCTGAATGTTCAGGGCAGGCAGGATAACCAGGGGCAGGACGAATACCGACATATTTCTCTTTGATCAGTTCTTCATTATCCAACACTTCATCAGCTTTATAGCCCCAGAACTCTTTACGGATACGCTCATGCAAATGCTCGGCAAATGCTTCAGCAAAACGATCCGCTAAAGACTGAACCAAAATCGCAGAATAATCATCACCTTTGGCTTTATATTCATTAGCGAGTTCTTCCGCGCCGAAAATGGATACAGTGAAACCACCTAAATAATCCGTATTTTCTTTGGAAGTACTAATATAATCTGCTAGAGATAAATTCGGTTTGCCTGTGACTTTATCCGATTGTTGGCGTAAATGTTCAAAGCTATGTGTGACATTCTGACCATTTTCATCAAACACACTGACGGTATCCGCATCGGTACGTTGTGCAGGATATAAACCAAACACGGCACGAGCATCAAAAAGCTGATTGTCGATAATGTCTTTCAACATGATCTGTGCCTGATTATATAAATCAGTCGCTGCTTCACCCACCACTTCATCTTCCAAAATTTTCGGGAATTTTCCTGCCAAGCTCCAAGAGATAAAGAATGGTGTCCAGTCAAAATATGGTACTAAAGTTTCAAGCGGATAATTTTTAAGAACCTGTGTGCCTAACGTATTTGGTTTTGGTGGTACATAGTTGTCATCAATTTTAAAGCCATTTTCAATGGATTCTGCATAGCTCAATTTAGCCGCTTTCGGTTGCTTGTTGGCTAGGCGTTCACGAATCTTGGCGTATTCAGCACGATGCTCGGCAATAAAGTTACCACGCATTTCCTGAGACAGTAGAGTCGTCGCTACACCGACCGCACGAGAGGCATCTGCCACATAAATCACAGCATCATTTGAATATTGTGGGTCAATTTTAACCGCAGTATGCGCTTTAGAGGTGGTTGCACCGCCAATCAGTAAAGGAATGCTAAAGCCTTTACGCTGCATTTCTTTGGCAACAAATACCATTTCATCTAACGATGGCGTAATTAAACCTGATAAACCGATAATGTCACATTTTTCATCAATGGCAGTTTGCAGAATTTTTTCAGCAGGCACCATAACGCCCAAGTCAACGATGTCATAGCCATTACAGCCCAAGACCACCCCCACGATATTTTTACCAATATCATGTACGTCACCTTTGACGGTTGCCATCAACACTTTACCTTTAGACTGGCTACCTGTTTTTTCCGCTTCGATGTACGGATTGAGCCATGCCACCGCTTGTTTCATGACACGGGCAGATTTGACCACTTGCGGCAGGAACATTTTCCCTGAGCCAAACAAGTCACCGACCACATTCATGCCATCCATCAATGCGCCTTCAATCACATCAAGGGGACGCTTGGCTTTTAAACGGGCTTCTTCGGTATCTTCATCAATATAAGTGGTAATACCTTTCACTAAGGCATATTCAAGACGTTTCTCAACAGACTGATTACGCCATTCAAGGTTTTCAGCCTCTTTGGCTGCACCGCCGTGACTACGGTATTTTTCTGCAACTTCAAGTAGTTTTTCAGTGGCTTCCTGTCCACTTTCACCCTGATTTTGATTCAGGATAACGTCTTCAACCGCATCTTTGAGTTCTTTGGGAATGTCGTCATAGATTGCCATTTGCCCAGCATTGACGATCCCCATGGTCATGCCTTGTTTAATGGCATAGTAAAGGAACACAGAGTGAATCGCTTCACGCACAGGTTCGTTACCACGGAAAGAGAATGATACGTTGGACACACCACCTGAAATCATGGCATGTGGCAAGTTTTGTTTAATCCAGCCTGTCGCTTCAATAAAATCGACACCGTAGTTATTATGTTCTTCAATCCCTGTTGCGACTGCAAACACATTCGGATCGAAAATAATGTCTTCGGCAGGGAAGCCAACATCATTGACCAACACATCATAAGAACGTTTACAGATTTCACGTTTACGCGCAGCCGTATCTGCCTGACCTGTTTCATCAAATGCCATGACGATAATCGCCGCACCATATTGACGGCATAAACGTGCTTTTTCCACGAACTCATCATAACCCTCTTTGAGGGAAATCGAGTTCACCACAGGTTTACCCTGAACACATTTCAAACCCGCTTCAATGATTTCCCATTTAGATGAGTCGATCATAATCGGTACACGGGAAATATCGGGTTCAGAAGCGACTAAATTCAGGAAATGTACCATCGCATTTTGCGAATCGAGCATGCCTTCATCCATATTAATGTCGATGATCTGTGCGCCAGCTTCAACCTGTTGCTGTGCAACTTCTAAAGCTTCGGCAAAGTTTTCTTCACGGATTAAACGCAAGAATTTTTTTGAACCTGTGACGTTGGTACGTTCACCGACATTGACAAATAGTGAATCATCATAAATGTTAAACGGTTCTAAACCACTGAGGCGACAAGCAGGCTTAGTTTCAGGAATCTGGCGTGGCTTGATATCTTTAACAGCATGATAAATGGCACGGATATGGTCTGGCGTTGTACCACAACAACCGCCTGTAATATTAATTAAGCCACTTTCAGCAAACTCTTTAATAAATGCTGCGGTTTGCTCGGGCGTTTCATCATATTCACCGAACGCATTTGGCAAACCAGCGTTTGGATGCGCTGATATAAAAGTATCTGCGACATCACTAATGGTTTTAACGTGTGGACGCATCGCATCTGCACCGAGTGCGCAGTTAAAACCAATCGACAATAAATCACCATGACGCACTGAGTTCCAGAATGCTTCAGCCGTTTGTCCTGTCAGGGTACGACCAGAGGCATCGGTAATGGTGCCCGAAATCATTAAAGGCAATTCATAACCGATTTGCTTAAACACTTCTTTAACCGCAAAAATCGCTGCTTTACAGTTCAGCGTATCAAATACCGTTTCAATCAGAAGAATATCGGCACCACCTTCGATGAGGGCATGTGCTGCCTCGATATAGTTTTCTTTGAGTTCATCAAAAGTAATGTTGCGGAAAGCAGGGTCATTCACATTCGGTGAAATGGAACAGGTACGGGAAGTGGGACCAAGCACACCTGCAACAAAACGTGGTTTGTCTGGGGTGGAATATTTTAAACAGGCTTGTTTAGCGAGACGTGCAGCCTCACGGTTGATTTCTGGAACGAGGTCTTCCATGTGGTAGTCAGACATGGAAACACGGGTGCCGTTAAAGCTGTTGGTTTCAATAATATCTGCACCAGCATCCAGATAGGCTTCATGGATGCCCTGAATAATCTGTGGCTGGGTTAAAACCAGTAAGTCGTTGTTGCCTTTAAGGTCTGATGCCCAATCTGCAAAGCGTTCACCACGATAATCTTCTTCTTGTAATTTATGGCGTTGAATCATGGTTCCCATTGCGCCATCAATAATCAGGATACGCTGGGCAAGAAGTGATTTCAGGGTGGCAAGTGTGGACATAAGGAACCCCAGTACATAGCAAGTTTAAAAAGCAGTCGCATTGTAACAGAAGCTACGCCAAAGCGTGTATTTTCAATGCCCAGTCAGGGTGATTCATCAGACCAAATGGAAAATGTCATAAAAGCTTCATTAAGTTGTCATAATTGAGCTGAATAATGCTTAAAAAAAACGCAAATAATCTGAAATATGACAGTAAGATGTCATATTTCATTGTATTTGTTGCAAAATCAGACAAACAGTTTTGGTTTAAAAGTATTTTTATTAACATACTGTTTTTAATAATTAATTTTTTAAAAAATAGTGAGATTGTCCTAATAAAATCCCAGAAAATGTGACAAAACTATGAAATTTTGGCTTCATGTGACAGTCCTTTGTCATATAATTGTCATAATTTAATTAAACAATACAGGGGATTTAATTATCCTCTTGCCGTCATACATGAATTCTAATCTTCCTCCTGTTTCGGATTCACCGCTTGCCAGTTCACAGGCAAAATCGACGAATGTGCATGTTCCTACACCGAAATTCTTTATGCCGGTGTTTTTAACAATTATTATTGCAACACTTATTTATATTGGTTTTCAGGTGAGCGCTGATTTGGCGCATGTTCCACCATTAAGTTTATATTCAGTTATTCTTCTATCAACGGCACTTTTTATTGCGTTGGGCTTTGAATTTGTTAATGGTTTTCACGATACAGCAAACGCTGTAGCCACGGTGATCTATACCAATGCATTGCCTGCACCAGTGGCCGTCATGTGGGCGGGCTTCTGTAACTTCCTTGGCGTTATGGTGGCGAGTGGTGCGGTTGCATACGGTATTATTGCCTTACTTCCTGTTGAACTCATTATGAATGTGGGAAGTGGGGCTGGTTTTGCCATGGTGTTCGCCATGTTGATTGCCGCAATTTTATGGAATTTGGGAACCTGGTTTCTGGGAATTCCAGCATCAAGTTCACATACTTTGATTGGTTCGATTTTAGGTGTAGGCATTATGAACTACATTCTAAATTCGAGTAATGGTGGTGCATCTGGCATAGATATGGATCAGGTGATTAAGGTCGGTAAGGCCCTACTGTTCTCTCCACTGATTGGTTTCGCCTTTGCGGCTATCGTCTTTTTATTGGTAAAAACAGTCTTTAAGCGTCAACTGGAGTTATTCCAGCCGCCAGAAGGCAACAAGCCACCGCCACCATTAATCCGTGCCATCCTGATCTTTACCTGTACAGGGGTAAGTTTTGCGCATGGTTCAAATGATGGGCAAAAAGGTATGGGGCTGATCATGTTGATTCTGATTGGTTTGGTGCCGTTGGCGTATTCTTTAAACAAGAATCTTGATGCAAAACACTTACAGTCATTTGAACAACTTTCAGTACAAACAGCGACTGTGCTTAATGTCAATCAAAATGAGCTGACAGATGCCAAAGCACGTGATGTGCTAACCAAATACATCCAGACCAAAGAACAGACACCTGAGGTTGTGCCTGCACTTGCCAGCATGACTGCACATTTGGGTGAGCGTGTTGCCAATTATGGTGACTTGAAAGCCATTCCAGAGGCAGCGGTAAGTGAAATCCGTAATGATATGTACTTAAGTACCACCACATTCAAGCGTCTGGACAAGGCTGAGGCTTTACCTGCAATGAATCAGGATCAGGCAAAAGTTGTCAAAGAATACCGTGGCAATCTGGATTCATTCCTGCAATACATCCCGAACTGGGTGAAAGTTGCAGTAGCTTTGGCACTGGGTCTGGGCACGATGGTCGGCTGGAAGCGTATCGTGGTGACTGTAGGCGAGCGTATTGGTAAGAACCATATGACCTATGGGCAGGGGATGTCGGCTGAACTGGTTGCGATGAGTACGATTGCTGCTGCCGATGGCTTGGGTATGCCTGTATCCACAACACACGTTTTAAACAGTGCAGTTGCAGGTACAATGGTTGCGAACAAGTCAGGACTCAACTTTGCGACAGTGAAAACAATCCTTTCCGCATGGATATTTACCTTGCCAGCAACGATTGCAATCTCAGGCGGATTATACTGGTTGTTCCTACAGTTCGTGTCTTGATTGCAAAGAATTGAATCTGTTTTAAATGCCTTGCTTCAGCAAGGCTTTTTTTTGATCAAAATACCTGTTTTGTATCGCCTTATCTAAAAAAATATAAAAAGTCTATTCCTCAAATGAGGAATATTTTTTTAACAAAAAATAACATACCATCTACCAGTTGAAATATTTGTTTTTTAAAATGGATTCATTCGGGGGAATGGTTAAATGAATATCAAGATTTGGACAACGGGTCTAGCAATTGCTGTGATGGGAACAGGTTCAGTATTTGCAAAAGATATCTTCACTGCTGAAGTGCAGGTGGATGGTGTGACCCAGATGATTGGCTATAACAAGATCCTGAATGTTGCCGATCAGTATGAATCTGAAAATATGCGTAAAATATTCCCAAATTATTCAGATACATCAGCAGTGAATGCAAAACTTGATTTGCGTAGTGTTCCTGTCAATATCAGTTATGCCCAGAACTCATCTACCTTGGTTTTCAAGATTCCATCTTTAGGTATTGAGCGTAGCTATACGGGTGCAACCCGCGAGGAAAGTAAGGAAAAATTTGTTGATGCGCTGGAAGGCATGGATAAAGACCTGTTAAAGGCATTAACCAAGGAATGGGTAAAGAACTCACCAATTGATCCTGTTGCAGGCAACCCAACCAGCTTGCTTTCAAACATGGCTGTTTCAATGACAGATAGTTTATCTGACATGGCAACCAATCAGGCATTCGGCTTAAAAGACCAGTCATCTTCCAGTTTTTCAATGATGCCTCGTTTTGGCCGCTATACCCAACAAGGCTATGGTCTCAATGTTTATAACCTGCCATTGGCTTATTCACATTGGTTTGACTCCAAAAAAATGGGTTTGGTGATTGATGCGCCAATTACCCTGGTGGATACAGAAGATGCACTTTCTGGTAGCCTGAATCTTGGGGTAGGCCTTAACTTCCAGGTGACTTCAAATGATGCAATGACCTGGTATCTCATGCCACAGGTTCGTGTTGGTGCAACAGGATCACAGGATTTTGGTACAGCGGCACTGATTTATGGTGGAGGGTTAAGCAGCAACGCCCAATTCCCAATCAATGAGCATTCCAATATCTCCATCATCAACATGATTTCTTACTATAAAACGGATGCGTTGCAAGTGGGTGATTTTGACAGTGGTTATGACCTGCAAAACACCATTTTCCGTAATGGGGTGGAGTATAGCCATGTCCTGCATAAAACAGTTGCAGGCAGTCCATTGATTGCCAAGTTGCAGTATGCAAGAACAGATTTCTATGGCGCTCAACTGTATTCTGATTTCCAGCATGATCTTTCTGGCTCAATTGGTTTTAAAAACCTTAAACCAAAAGCATGGATTGATGAATACCGTGTTGGATTTACCTACACCTACGCGGACAATAACTTAAAAGGCTTTATGGTAAATGCGGGTTATACATTCTAATGTGTCTGATCTAAAAATTATTCCACAAATGAGGAATGGTTTTTAGATTAGTTTATCTATTAAGATAACAAGAATGATAATCTGGTGATGGATTTTCCATTTTAATGGAATCACATGACTGGGTAGCTTACCTTTACACTCCGCCATTCCCTGTATAGGGAATGGCTTTTTTTATCGTATTTTGTAGAGATGTATTTCAAATACTTGAAATAACAAATTAAATACAATATGGTGATACAGGAATGAAACTTGATACACAAATGTAATGGATTTACTTGAAAATTACTATAATGAATTATGTGAACTGATTTATCAGATTCCCCTAAATAAAGATGGATGGTTTAACTTTTCCAAAGAATTACTTAAAATCTTGAATGTGTCTTATGTGCATATTCAGGCTATCGACTTTTCTTATAATGTGTTGTCCTTTAGCAATGGTGTTGGTTCACTGCCATTGGAGGCGTATGCTTCGGCTGAATTGGATTATCTGCGTTATCCAACTGAGGCAGACCCACGTTGGGGGAAATTTCTGGACCCTGAACGAAAGGGCTGGTATCAATGTCACACGCATGTACCTGAAGAATTTGTGGAAAATTCTGATTTATATCAGAAAATCCTTTTGCCTTATGGTCTAAGGTATGTGGCAACCCATGAACTGATCTGGGATGAGAAACTGTGTGTGTTCTGGAGTATTAGTACATCACAGCAACGGCAGCCACTGAATCCGCAGGAGTTGGAGTTTCTGGATCGCCTATTGCCACATTTAAAGCGTATTGTCATGGCACAGCGGCATTTATATGAGTTTTCCTTGGATAATATCGTTGGCTATAACCTGATCGATAAACTGAACCAGCCAATTATGCTGCTGAATTTGTCAGGGCAAGTTGTACACAACAATCCAATGATGGATGTTTTTTTGGAAGAAAATGAATGGGTGCAGGTCATTGATCAGAGATTGACCTTACCTGAAAAAGATCAGGTACAGTTTTTAGAAAAGCTTTATCAAATTGAGGAGGCATTTCGATACAAGCAAGCGCAATTGGAACAGTATAAAGACATAAAGTTTTTAATTGCAGGAACAGAGCGTAGTTTATCCTGCACAATTAATTTATTGGCTTCAGAAAAGGAAATGTCATTTTTTGGTATTCGTCCCTTGGTGATGCTGAGTTTTGATGATGTGCCAATGGCATTAAGAGATGAACAAGAGAATAAGCAAAAATATCATTTAAATCATAAATATTTAAAACAAACCTATAATCTGACCAAAAGGGAACTAGAGCTTTGTGACCTGTTTGTGATGGGGATTAATCTGGAACAGGTGGCAGAGCAAATGGGGCTGACTAGAAGCTCAATACGCACCTATCTTAGAAATATCTTTGCAAAAACGCCTTGCAGTTCTCAGGTGGAACTGATGCAGTTACTCATGAGTATCCGTAGCTCATATTAAGCCAGATTAGAATTTTATTTCAGCGAAAGCTTAAATTTTGCTTAAAACATCCTTAAATGAGGATATGTGTATTTTGTGTGACTCAGTTAGCATGAATCTGTGTACGATTTAACTCGGGGGATACACGGATGTTGGCTGAACAAGAAAATAAAGTGATTGGCATGATCTACGAGGCTGCCTTAAACCCAGCCTTATGGCAGGATGTGTTGACGGAAATTGTTGATTTTACAGGAAGTACTACCGCGATTTTTACCGCAACAGACCAGTTAAGTCCTAATTATGATTTTGTCTTTACCCACAATATACCGCCTGAAAGTATGCGGGCCTATCAGGATGAACAGGTTAAAGTACTGGATATGCGTTTACATGCACCTTATTGGGCAGAAAAAACATTGGGCGATACTGTACTGAATACATTTGCACATTATGCAGCCATGCCTGCGGAAACAGATGAGTTTCTGTTTTATGAAAAATGTGCAAAACCAACTAATGTCAGCCATGTGGCGGCAGTTTTGTTGGAGCGAAGCGCCTATAGTTGGGCTGTATTTGCAGTACACCGTTCACCACAGTTAAATGAATATAGCGAACAGGAGGAAAAAATATTAAAGCGTTTAGGTGTACATTTACGTCGCGCATTACAGATTTATCGTCAGATGACGGTGTTGCAGGAAGATAAGAAGAACATTTACCAGGTATTGGATCGTTTTAAAATAGGTGTGATCTTAATAAATCAGGATTACCGTTTATGTTATGCCAATGCAATTGTAAAAAAAATATTTGAAAAGTCGTCTATATTAGAACTGGATAAAAATAATAGTTTAAAGACTTTAAAAAACTTTCAGGAAAAATTAAATCAGCTGATTCGTAGTGCCTTGTTTGAAAATGATGATCTGAATAATGAAGCGGGTGGAGTATTGGCCCTCTATGATGATAATGATAGCTCATTAATGCTCAGTATTTTACCTTTTTCAGAAACAGAGACACAGTATCACCAAAAACAGGCCATTATTTTTTTGACCCAAACCAATCAGGCACAATATTTAGCTAAAGATTATCTTATCCAAAAATATAAACTGGCTAAACGTGAACTGGAAGTTTGTGATTTATTTGTCAATGGTCTGAGTCTTGAACAGATTGCTGAACACATGGATATTACCTATGGTTCCATTCGTGTCTATATTAAAAATATTTTTGCCAAAACGGGTTGTACTTCGCAAACTGAATTGATGCAGTTGTTGATGGGCGTGACACTTGAGTTTGAGCATATTTAATTTCATCTGTTTTATTCAATTGTCTTAATTTTAACTCATTTGATAGACCAATATTCGATGCAGGGGGAACTGCTCATACTGAGTCTATCAAATGATTTATGCCTTGAGTTTATCTTAAATTTTTATGACGTGATATTCCCATTTGGGAATGTCTATAAAGTATGTGATTCAGTTAGCATATTTATTAATATCTATAGGTGGGGAAAAGTTATGAAACGTTCAATTTTATATACAGCAGTTTTTAGTGCTATGTTAGTAATGACAGGGTGTGGTGGCGATGATGGTAATGATCATCAAAATGCAGAACAAAATGAGAAACCATCAACACAACAGCAAAAAGAAAAGATATTAACAGTTTCGGAACACTCACATCATATTGCTGCAAGAGAAAGTCTAGCCTTGGGTATGGTGGATACAGCGATTTATGGCATTGATGGAATTGTGGAAGATGATGAGCAATGCACTTCAGGTACTTACACTAATATCAAGGGTGTGATTAATTTTAATCAGTGCGACGGTTTATTTTATAAGTTTGAGGCAGGTCAATATCAGAGTCTTATCGCAAAAAGTGGTACAGTTACCGTTAAAAATGGAGAATATAGTTACCAGAATTTAGTACTGGAAAATCCAGAAACAAAGGAAACGCAGACAATTACAGGTTCATTAAAATCAGATGTAAATGATACCTCTGCCACACTTGCAACAAATAATTTGATAGTCAATGCAAGTGAAAAAACACAAAATAGTTTTTATAATGTTAAATATGTATTTGAAAATTATAAACTAAACTATAAGTTGAAAAGTGATACTGAACTAAATATCACCACTAATGGTACATTATCTGTAGTAAATAGTCCTGTTGGTGATTATAAAATTAAATTTGAAACACCTACACCTTTAGCACTTCGAGTAAGTGAAGATGATGAAGACAGCTTTCCACATCAAGGTGTGATTAAAGTTGAGGATATAAGTAATAAGGCGACTACGACATTATCTGTTATTCCAAATACCAATAATGTGCAGTATAGGGTAATGTCTGGAAATGAAAAACTTGCAGACCGTGTTGAAAAATGGGAAGAAGTTTTTAGTTATAAAAGTCAGCAAAATAATACTGTATTGCAAAATGCAACAACAAATGATGTAAGTGGGGTGAAGAGTGATATTACAGGAGCGAATCCAGATAAAACCTCTAGTCAAACAGTCAATAAGCCGACAGTAAATTCAGCAAATGTAGCGACTTGTACATATAACTCAACGACATCATCGACTAATAAAGTACGTGCATTTAGTGCAAATCAGATCGGAAATTTACCACAATGTTCCTCTAGCTCATCAGCATCTTCAAGTAGTTCTATAAGTAATGGTAGTGGGAATAATAACAGTGATGATAAGAAGATAGAAAATTGTACAAAAAAAACATATACGGGTGATTCATCAGATCCTCAGATTTATACCTATGACTATATTGCTCAGGTTGCTCAGTGTTCGTATCGGGCAACAGGAAATACGAACTATTTAACATATGGAGATACACAGTGTAAGGTATTAGATGGATTATTGTCATCTATAAAACATAACTTTAGACCTCAATATTGTTCTGGTTCAAAAATGATAAGATAATACTTTAAATAATAATAGATACTTTTTATTTTAAAATAGAAAGTATCTATTTTATAAGGACTATGATTATAGTTATATGGAGAATATATTAAGGAGAAAATAATGGATAAATGCCTTATACAAGCTGTTTTAATCAGTAGCTTATTTATTCTGACAGGTTGTGGTGGTGGTGAGGAGAAAGAATCATCTTCACCAACACCAACACCAACACCAACACCAACACCAACACCAACACCAACACCAACACCAACACCAACACCATGTAATGAAAATCAATATTTAGATGAAAATGATTGTAAAAATAAAAAAGAACAAACTCTCTCAGATTTTGTATTGCCTAAATATCTAGGGGTACAACAAAGTATTGGTTTGTCTGTCAAATCTAGTGCAAATTTAACAGTTACTTATCTTAGTAAAACCCCAACTATTTGCAGTGTATCTGGAGAAGTCCTAAAGGGTTTAGCTATCGGTACATGTAAAGTAGAAGTTAGCCAAACTGGTAACACTCAAACTTTGGCAGCACCGCCAGTAACGGCAGAAACAGAAATTATGCAGGCAGGGACAAAAGGCATACTTGCTGCCACAGGGATTATGACTTGTAGTGATACTAAAAAGTCGGGCTTATTATGTAATCTAGACCAATTGGGAAGCCTATATCAATTAGGACAAGATGGTGAGATACAATATGGTAAACCAATGCATTATACTTTATTGATAAGTAAAAATGCTGATCAGTGTATTCAGGATCATGTGACTGGATTAATTTGGGAATTAAAAACCAAAGATGGGGGGCTGCAAGATTTAGGTTGGCGATATTCTTGGTATAACCCTGATATGAAAAAAAATGGTGGTTTTGAAGGTTATCAAGATAATAGGGATTACGATAAAAAAGTCACAGATAGTAGTTGTGGTGACACACTAGCAAAATGTAATACTAAAGCTTATATCGATGCTTTAAATGCTCAAAATTACTGTGGTTATAGTGATTGGCGGATGCCAAATGTAGAGGAGTTATCCAGTATTATTGATTATGGTCAGGATAATCCAACAATTAATCCAATTTTTATTAATACCTCTAAAGCAACTACATATTGGACATCACAGCCTAGATTTGCATTTAATAAAAGTGAGAATGCATGGAATGTTCACTTTTATACTGGAACAGTGAATGAATATGGTTATAAATATAGTAATCGTGCAATTAGGGCTGTGAGAGCTGGACAATAATAAGGAGATCAAAATGAAAAATAAAACATGTGTTAGCTTATTAGTTATCCTATTATTGAGTAGTGGTTTAGTCCATGCTAAAGAGTGTAGTACCAATGTTGAGCCAACAGCTCCAGATAGTCGTTATGAACTATTAGGTGGTGGTAAAGAAGTGCGAGATAAAAAAACAGGTTTAATTTGGCAACGTTGTAGTTTGGGACAAACTTGGGATGGTAAAACTTGTGCCAATGCTACAGGCTCTTATACATGGGAAGAGGCATTAAAAGAAAGCAAAGCATTAGGTAATGGTTATAGGTTGCCAAATATTCGTGAGCTATTAACTTTGGTAGAATATGCTTGTCGTGATACTGCCATTAATGAAACATTTTTTCCAAAAACTTCTTATAGTTTTTATTGGTCCTCTTCACCTGTAGGGCAGTCAGAAAATTCAGCATCTGCTTATTATGTCTATTTTGAAGTAGGTAGTTCAGGTACAAATCCAATGTGGAGTAAAAACAAGGTTCGAGCAGTACGAACAGAAAATTAAATTATATAAAAATGGCTACCCTAAAGTAGCCATTTTTTGATGTCAGGTTTTAAGCTTGTTGAATACCAGCAACAACCCAATCCTGTTGTGAACCAGCAGGTTTAACAAAATGCCAAATTTCAGTAAATGGCTGTGGCAAGCTGTTTAAATCTTCGCTTACAGTTCCTGTAAAACGTACACTGACAATGTATTGACCATTTTCAGTTGCAGTGTCTGCCACCATCGCATTCAGGTTACTAAATTCAGCAACATCCTGATCCTGATTGGCCATGATGTCCTGATACATTGAGTTAAAAAGCTCAGGTGTTAAATAACGGCGAATTTCTTCAACATTACTTGCACTATTGATAGATTGAATATGGTTGAAACGTTGACGTGCAACACGCAGGAACGCAGCAGGTTCAGTACCATCAGGAAGTTGATTGCCATTGCTCATCGAAGCTCCACCAAAAGGCGCTTGAGTTGCTGAACCACCACCAACAGACTGACCAAAGATATTGGTATTGTCACCTGTTTGACGAGCATTGACCTGAGGTGGGGTTTGGCGGCCAAAATTATTCTGACCACCATTATTGTTTGGCGCGTATGGATTATTACCCGCTAATTTTTTTTTTGCGCCCAATTTACGGAACACAAAGAAAGCAATGGCAGCAGCGAGAAGTACCCAGATCCAGCCTGGAATTCCACCTTTTTCTTCTTGCTGCTGAGCTTGGGCTGCCTGTGCATCTGTAGCCTGTTGCTCAGTTGCAGTTGGGTTGTGAGGTTTATCATCTGCCAATGCATTAGCCGCCACAGCACCCACCGCTGCACCAGCAACACCCGCAGCGACCATTGAACCTACACCTGGACCTGATCGTTGAGGGGCGGTTTGTTGAGGTGCTGGCGCTGCTTGACGTGGTTGTTGGTAAGACTGGTTATAAGACTGACTAGATGAACTAGATCTGCTCATGCCGTGGCTTTTACCACCACCTGCACGCTTTGCTTCCGCAAGCGGTGCAGCAACCAAGGTTGCCATTAAAAGAGCTGCCATCAAGCCACGCTGGTGTACTTGCATCGAAAATTCCTATTTAAATCCAATTTGTAAATGTATTTATGCAGGTATTTATGCGTAATTTCAACCAGAAAAGTATGTTTTTTTATGTCAAAGCCTGTTTTAGCCTAGCCTAATTCATCACTAAGCTGCATGGCCTCGGTCAATGCCTCATGTAAACGTGCTACAGCAATGATCTGAACACCATCAACTGATTTCTGTGGTGCATTGCCCCTTGGTAAAATCACATATTTAAAACCATGCTTGGCAGCTTCCTTTAAACGTTCCTGACCATTTGGAACAGGGCGGATTTCGCCAGATAAACCCACTTCACCAAAAACGGCCAATTGTTGTGGCAAGGCCTTGCCTCGTAGGCTGGAGGCACAGGCCAGTAAAACGGCAAGGTCTGAGCCTGTTTCGGTAATTTTTAAACCACCAACCACATTGACATAGACATCCTGACCAGACGTCTGTACACCGCCGTGACGATGCATTACGGCAAGCAGCATATTTAAACGGTTTTGTTCAAGACCCAATGCCACACGTCGTGGTTGTCCGTGTGCATCATCCACCAGTGCCTGCACTTCAACCAGCAGCGGACGGGTACCCTCGCGGCTAATCATTACAATTGAACCAGGAATGGCTTCATCATAACGACTGAGGAAGATGGCGGATGGATTGGCGACTTCACGCAGGCCTTTATCGGTCATGCCAAACACACCCAGCTCATTGACTGCACCAAAACGGTTCTTGACTGCTCGAATCATGCGGTAACGGGAGTCAGATTGTCCCTCGAAGTACAATACACAGTCGACCATGTGTTCCAGAACACGAGGACCCGCAAGCGAACCCTCTTTGGTGACATGGCCTACAATAAACAATGCTGTGCCACTATTTTTAGCGAAACGGGTCAGTAGGGCGGCAGATTCACGAATCTGTGACACACCACCTGGGGCAGACTGTAGGGTTTCGGTATAGAGTGTTTGAATTGAATCCAGAATTGCCACGACAGGCTTTTCCTGTGCCAAAACCTCACAAATACGTTCCACACAGGTTTCTGCCATCACTTTTAATTGATCTGTGGGAAGATCAAGGCGTTGTGCGCGTAGTGCGACTTGAGAAAGGGATTCTTCACCAGTGACATATAAGGCAGTACTTTTCTTGCTTGCCATGTGTGTTGCGGTCTGGAGCAGAATGGTCGATTTTCCAATACCAGGATCACCGCCAATCAACACCACAGAACCCGTGACCAGTCCACCACCGAGCACACGGTCAAATTCACTGATTCCTGTCGGAAGACGGGTTTCACGTGAGACTGAAATTTGATTCAGTGTGGTGATATTGGCGACCTGACCTGCATATCCCCCCATTTTGGGGCGGGCACGATGGGAAATTGTTGGTTCTAGACGTACCTCAGTTAAGCTGTTCCATTCACCACATTCTGAACATTGTCCTGCCCACTTGGGGTGATCAGCACCACACTGTTCACAACGATAAACTGTTTTAACTTTGCTCATATTTAAGATACGTGATAGATCAATCAAAATTATTGAAAATGTAGCAATAGCACATCCGAAATACAAATTTTATCTACAGACAGTCGCCAAACTTGAGTTTGGCACGTAAACTGCTACGCACAAGGAATGCCAGTTTAAATATGAAAGAGAGGAAAATTGAGTGAAAAAGCAACTAAAAAACCTGAAATTTTAAAAATCTGAAGAAAATCTGCAAAAACTTTTTCTATTGTTAAAGTTTTTAAGCTAATTTTGTGACATAAAAACTGAGAGTTGAATATAACAATGTCAAATGAGTTTCTTGAGCCATCCAGTGAAAATGGAGGGCTGCACCGTAGTTTGTCCAACCGACACTTACAGTTGATTGCAATTGGTGGAGCAATTGGAACAGGATTGTTTATGGGATCGGGCAAAACCATTAGTTTGGCTGGTCCATCCATTCTGTTCATTTATGGCCTAATTGGTATCATGGTGTTTTTCGTCATGCGTGCATTGGGCGAACTACTTTTATCCAATCTGAACTATAAATCTTTTATTGATTTATCCACGGATTTAATCGGTCCTTGGGCGGGTTATTTTGTGGGCTGGACCTACTGGCTATGTTGGGTCACTATTGGTATCGCCGATCTCTCCGCTATTATCTACTATCTGGAATTTTTCAATGGGGGTGAATCCTTTACACCAATGGGTGGATTGCTGATCAGTACCGTTGCAATTCTATTTGTACTTGGGTTGAACCTAGTCACTGTGAAGCTGTTTGGTGAAATGGAATTCTGGTTTGCAATGGTCAAGATCACCGCGATCATTGTGCTGATCGCCGTTGGTCTATGGATGATCTTTACTGGATTTACTAGCACAAATGGCACGATTGCAAGCATTTCCAATCTTTGGACGCATGGAGGCATGTTCCCGAAAGGTCTGGATGGTTTCCTAGCTGGGTTTCAGATTGCCATCTTCGCCTTTGTTGGGGTGGAACTGGTAGGTACAACCGCCGCTGAAACACAGGATCCAAAGCGCAATTTACCAAAAGCGATTAACTCAATTCCAATCCGCATCATTATTTTCTATGTATTGGCATTGTTTGTGGTGATGTGTGTCACCCCTTGGGATCAGATTAATCCTAAAGTCAGTCCATTCGTGAATATTTTCTCACAGGCAGGTGTCGCCTCTGCTGCAATTATCATGAATCTGGTGGTGTTGTCCTCGGTGATGTCATCCATGAACAGTGGGGTATTCTCGACCAGTCGTATGCTATTTGGTTTATCAACGGATCAACAGGCGCCAAAATTATTTGGTACATTGTCTAGATCGGCGGTTCCTGCAAAAGCACTGATTTTCTCATCAATCTGTATCTTTATTGGTGCATTTGTACAGTTCATCTATAAAGTACAAACTGGAACCAATGATGAAGTGACAGCGTTTACTCTAGCAACCACTTTGTCAACCATCTTGTTTATCTGTGTGTGGATCATCATTATGTGGAGTTATATCAACTACCGCAAAAATAGACCTGAACTGCATGCACAATCAACTTTTAAACTGCCAGGTGGTGTGTTTACCTGTTGGGTGGTGATTTTATTCTTCCTTGCAACCATCTATTTCCTTGCGCTGGATGAAACCACGCTGGAATCGTTAAAGGTCAGCCCAATCTGGTTCGTTATTTTGGCAATTGGTTATTTCTTTTATAAAAAGAAAAACTAGCAAGTAGCAAAACCCTTTTCTAAAAACGTCAGCGAAACGCTGGCGTTTTTTTATGGTTTTAGACTTTAGCCAATCTAATGATCACGCTATACTGCTCCGAATTGTAAAAGTTAGGTGCTCAGATGCTTAAAGTCATTTGTTCCATCGGTTTATTATTCAGCAGTATGTTACTGACTGCATGTGGTCAGTCAGGTGCATTGCAATTGCCATCTGACCCAAACCATGACAAACGCGCAAAATACCTGCTGTATAAAAATGAAGCCGCTCAAGTCAAGGCTTCACCTAATGTAAATACTGAAAGTCAGGCAACACAATCACAGACCACCTCACCTTAAGTTTGTAAATAAGGACATCTTCATGAGTTTCACTCGCATTAATGGGGTATTGCACGCTGAGCAATGTTCATTGGACCAGCTCGCGCAGCAATTCGGCACGCCTTTATATGTTTATTCAAAAGCAACTTTTGAGAAACATTATTTGGATATGGATCGTGCCTTTGATTTTATTGATCATCAAATCTGTTTTGCGGTGAAGTCAAACTCAAACATTGCGGTGCTGAACGTCCTAGCAAAATTAGGCGCTGGTTTTGATATTGTCACGGGTGGTGAGCTTGCTCGTGTATTGGCAGCAGGCGGCAACCCAGCAAAAATCGTATTTTCTGGTTTAGGTAAATCCGAAGCGGATATTGAAAAAGCACTCAATGTTGGGATCGCCTGTTTTAATGTTGAATCACATGCCGAGCTGGACCGTATCCAGAAAGTAGCGGCGAAACTCGGTAAAAAAGCCCCGATTTCCTTACGTGTTAATCCAGATGTGGATGCGAAAACCCATCCTTATATTTCTACAGGCTTAAAGGAAAATAAGTTTGGTATTCCAAGCGATACGGTGAATGAAACCTATCAATATGCAGCGTCGTTACCGAATCTTGAGATTGTCGGTATTGACTGCCATATTGGTTCACAGTTGACAGAAACCAAACCATTTGTCGATGCGCTTGATCGGGTCATTTTAATGATTGAGCAGTTGAAAGGTCTGGGCATCAGCCTCAAACATATTGATATCGGTGGTGGTTTGGGTGTTTGCTATAAAGATGAAACACCACCAAGTGTTGCTGAATATGCCAATGCCATGCGTCCAGCTTTGGAAAAACTAGGCTTAAAAGTATATATGGAACCAGGGCGTAGTATTTCTGCCAATGCAGGTGCATTACTCACCAAAGTGGATTTACTTAAACCGACCAATCACCGTAACTTTGCCATTATTGATGCGGCAATGAATGATCTGATTCGTCCTGCTTTATATGAAGCATGGATGGATATTCAGTCGGTCAATCCAAATTCTGATGTTGAGGTCAAAACCTGGGATTTGGTTGGTGCAATCTGTGAAACTGGTGATTTTCTGGGTAAAGAGCGTGATTTGGCACTTCAGGAAAATGATGTTCTCGCTGTGTTGGGCGCAGGTGCTTATGGTTTTGTCATGAGTTCAAACTATAATACCCGTGGTCGCGCTGCCGAAGTTATGGTCAATGGTGATCAGGCCTATTTAATTCGTGAGCGTGAAACCATAGAATCACTTTGGGAAAAAGAGCGTTTGTTGCCTGAGGAGTAAATTGAGATGTATTTAGAATTTACCAAAATGCATGGTCTGGGCAATGATTTTATGGTTGTTGACCTGATTACCCAGCGTGCTTATTTAGATGTTGTCACCATTCAGCGTTTGGCAGATCGTCATTTTGGCGTGGGTTTTGATCAACTGCTGATTGTTGAGCCACCTGATTTTCCAGATGTTGATTTTAAATATCGGATTTTTAATGCTGATGGTTCAGAAGTCGAGCAGTGTGGCAATGGTGTACGTTGCTTTGCCCGTTTTGTACATGAGCGTCAATTGACCACTAAAACCAAAATTCGTGTACAAACCAAAGCAGGTATTGTTGAGCCTGAATTAGGCGCAAATGGCTGGGTTCGAGTCAATATGGGGCCACCAAAATTTCTTCCTGAAGAAATTCCATTCATCACTCAGGAACATGAAGATGCTGAGGGTTTATATACACTGGCATTGGCGGATGAAAAAAGCATCAATATTGATGTGGTGAATATGGGTAATCCACATGCGGTGACCATTGTACCTGACGTATTAACAGCAGATGTTGAAAATATTGGCCCACAAGTCGAATCACATACACGTTTTCCTGCGCGTGTAAACGCGGGTTTTATGCAAATCATTGATGAAAAGCATATCCGTTTGCGTGTGTTTGAACGTGGTGTGGGTGAGACGCTGGCCTGTGGTACAGGAGCGTGTGCGGCTGCGGTCAGTGGTATGCGCCGTGGTTTACTTGCCAATGAGGTTGAGGTTCAGCTTGCAGGCGGTAAATTGCATATCGCCTGGCGTGAGGGTGATGTGGTCTGGATGACAGGTCCAACCACCCATCTCTATGATGCGCGTCTGGATTTAAGATATTTTCAGGGTTGAAAATTAAACAAGCATAAACCTATCTTACGGGATGTGGGATAGGTTTTTTTATAACTAAAAAGGACATAAAAATGAATGGTTTTGCAGCAGGGACATTGGTTCATACGGATAAAGGTTTAGTGCCAATTCAAAATATTAAAGTGGGTGATCTTGTTTTATCTATGACAGAAGATGAGCTAGGACAATATATTTATAAACCCGTAACTAAAACAACTAAAATGAAGAGAGAAATTTACAGACTACTTTATTGGGCAAGAGACCAATATGAGGAAGACACACCAAAAATACATTATATTCTAACTACATTGGGGAATTATATTTGGTCAATAGATAAAGAAAAATGGTTAAAAACCGATATGTATTTGATTGGTGAAAATATTGGTGATGAATTATGGGTAAAAGATCAACAACAACCCTATCATTTTCTATATATCAATCAGGTTTATCAAGGATATGATGAGAATCATAAAATTTATGGATATACCATTAAGCCCTTTGCAAGAGATTGGGCTGATTCTGGAGGCATAGAGACTTTTTTAAAGATTAATGATGAAGCCATTAAGCATTATACTGAGCCATATAAAAATGAATATATTCCTAATATTGCAGAGGATATAGATATGCCAACACTAATTTATATTGCTCATCATGCAGATGGAACACCTTTATTGGTTAATACTTATCATATAGAGATAGAAGATTTTAAAACTTATTTTGTTGGCGAATTAGGGCTTTGGGTACATCAATGACTCATTTGGTTTTTCTTCCAGGTGCATCAGGCAATACACAATTTTGGAATCCGTTGACTGCACAATTTCCTAAGAGCTATACCAAACAGGTCATTGCCTATCCAGGTTTTCATGGTGTGGCTGCACATCCAGATATAAATAGTTTTGATGATTTAACCGATTATGTGGTTGCACAGATTCAACAACCCTCGATTTTAATTGCTCAATCCATGGGTGGTATTTTTGCCATCGCAGCCACATTACAAAAGACTGATCTGGTCAAAGGCTTGGTTCTGATGGCAACTTCGGGTGGCATCAATTTAGACCCGTTTCAAGTTCAGGATTGGCGACAGGCGTATCAGCAAGAATATTTGCAATATCCTGATTGGTTTGTTACAGCAAAGGTAGACTATGAAGCCGAATTGGCACATATTCACCAACAGGTTTTATTATTGTGGGGAGATCAAGACCTGATTAGCCCTGTTTCTGTGGGACAACATTTACAGCATATCTTTAAGAAATCTAAGCTTTATGTGATTCAAGGTGGACAACATAATTTTGCTGAGCAGTATGCAGATGAAGTTGCTATTTATATCAACGATTTTATAAAGCAATTTTAGGGAGTTGAGTGTGCAGACAGCTTTACAACTACTTTCCATGTGGTTAAAAGAGCGGACGATTCAAAATCAGTCTGAGCATACCATTACGGCCTATCAACGTGATCTTACTGATTTCTTTAAATTTTGTGAAAATAAACAATTACAACTACAGGATGTTGAAGCTTCAGACTTACGTGAATATTTAGCCGAGCGTGTTGAACGCGACCAACTCAGTTCCAGTAGTCTGCAACGTCACTTAACCTCTATCCGTCAATTTATGAAATGGGCTGAGCAAGGACAATATTTACAGCAGAATCCATCAGAAGATTTTAAGTTAAAACGTCAACCCCGACCTTTGCCAGGCATGATTGATATTGAAACCATCAACCAGATTCTGGATCAGCCTGCACCTGAAAAACCAATTGAGCAGCAATTATGGTTCAGGGATAGGGCAATGCTTGAGCTGTTATATTCAAGTGGTCTACGTTTGGCAGAGTTACAGGGCTTAACTGTCAAGGATATTGATTTTAATCGGCAGTTATTACGCATTACAGGTAAGGGCAATAAAACCCGAATTGTGCCTTTTGGGTCTAAGGCTAAAGAAAGTCTGGTTGAATGGCTAAAAATCTATCGGATATGGCAGGGTAGTTTTGTAGCAGATTCAGCCGTGTTTATTTCACAGAAAGGGAATGCACTGACTCCACGACAGATTGAAAATCGGGTCAAGTTACAGGCCCAGCGAGCAGGAATCAGTGTCGATTTGCATCCACATTTATTACGACATTGTTTTGCCAGTCATCTGCTTTCTGCCAGTGGCGATCTACGTGCAATTCAGGAAATGTTGGGTCATAGCAATTTATCCACCACTCAAATCTACACCCATGTAGATTTTGAACAATTGATGAATGTGTATGATCAAACCCATCCACGCGCACAAAAAGCGGGGTCCTGATATATTATGTTGCAAAATTGAGTGTTAAATAGACAACTCATTTTTGGGTTTGCCATTGAATACTACTTAAACAATGTTCTTACTTTATTGCCCATTTTTTGCAAAAAGTGCTGGGTATTTGGATTTGCCCGAAATGATCAGTTACAGAACATCCGCTTTTTGTTTGCAAGATGTATTTTAGATTATTGAATTTTATAAAATATTAATAAAATCAAAATGTAATATTAATAGGAGTAGACAACTCAATTGAGTTGATTTTTCAGTGCCTTAAATTAGTGAACTGAGCATTTCATCTTTTTTACAGCCACATGGGAAATTGTGACTTGACCGAAATGCCAAATACATTGCAAGATATAGCACCTAAAAAGTTTCAAACGAAGAGTTAGAATGCTCTTCACTACATTTACTTGCTTAGAACAGCCGAGGATTACATGAAGGCTCTTGTCGCTGTAAAACGTGTGGTTGATGCCAACGTTAAAGTTCGTGTTAAGCCGGACAATAGTGGGGTTGACCTTACCAACGTTAAGATGTCAATCAACCCATTCTGTGAAATCGCAGTGGAAGAAGCGGTTCGCTTAAAAGAAAAAGGAACGGTTTCAGAAATCGTTGTTGTTTCAGTGGGTTCTAAAGACGCTCAGGAACAAATCCGTTCTGCAATGGCTTTAGGTGCTGACCGTGGTATTTTGGTTGAAACTGCTGATGAGATTGGTGCTCTAGAAGTTGCTAAAATCTTGAAAGGCGTTGTTGATGCTGAAAAACCAGAACTTATTCTTCTTGGTAAACAAGCGATTGATGACGACTCTAACCAGGTAGGTCAAATGCTTGGTGCTTTGCTTGGTGCAGGTCAAGGTACTTTTGCATCTGAAGTTAAAGTTGAAGGCGGTAAAGTTCAGGTTACTCGTGAAATCGATGGTGGTTTACAAACTGTTGAGCTTGCGCTTCCTGCAATCATCACGACTGACCTGCGTTTGAATGAGCCACGTTATGCTGCTCTTCCAAACATCATGAAAGCACGTAAGAAGCCGCTTGATGTTAAGTCACCTGCTGATTATGGCGTTGCAACTGGTACTAAACTTAAGACAATTAAAGTTGAAGCACCTGCTGAACGTAAAGCTGGCGTACAAGTGAAGTCTGTAGACGAACTTGTTGAAAAATTGAAAAACGAAGCGAAAGTGATCTAATACAGAAGGATAAAATCATGAGTATTTTAGTTATCGCTGATCACAACAACCAGACACTTAACGGTGCAACTTTAAACGTTGTTGCGGCAGCTCAAAAAATCGGTGGTGATATTACTGTATTGGTTGCTGGTTCTGGCGCTCAGGCAGTTGCAGACGCTGCTGCCAAAGTTGCTGGTGTGAGCAAGGTATTACTTGCTGACAATGCTGCTTATGCGAACCAATTGGCTGAAAACGTTGCTGGCTTGGTTGCCGACATCGCGAAAGGCGGTTACAAATACGTATTGGCTGCGTCTACAACCACTGGTAAGAACATTCTTCCACGTGTTGCTGCGCTTCTTGACGTAAGCATGATCACAGACATCATTGCTGTTGAATCTGCAAACACGTTCAAGCGCCCAATCTATGCAGGTAACGCGATTGCAACTGTTCAGTCTGATGAAGCAATCATCGTTGGTACAGTTCGTGGTACAGCATTCGATGCGGTTGCTGCTGAAGGCGGTTCTGCTGCGGTTGAAACTGTGGGCGAAGTGAATGATGCTGGTCTTTCTAGCTTTGTAAACGAAGAAATCGTTAAACTTGACCGTCCAGAATTGACTGCTGCGCGCATCGTTGTTTCTGGTGGCCGTGGTGTCGGTTCTGGTGAGAACTACCACAAGGTACTTGATCCATTGGCTGACAAGCTTGGTGCTGCTCAAGGTGCATCACGTGCTGCGGTAGATGCTGGTTTCGTACCAAACGACTTCCAGGTTGGTCAAACTGGTAAAATCGTTGCGCCAGACCTTTACATGGCAATCGGTATCTCTGGTGCGATCCAGCACTTGGCAGGTATGAAAGATTCTAAAGTTATTGTTGCTATCAACAAAGACGAAGAAGCGCCAATCAACAGCGTTGCTGACTACTGGTTAGTTGGTGATTTGAACACTGTTGTACCTGAATTGGTATCTAAACTTTAATTCTCTGAATTAAAGTCTAAAGCGCTCTTGCGCAGGCAGTTAAAGCGATGCTTTGCTGCTCTGCTCAGGAGCGTTTTTTTATGCTAAAAATAATAATAAATTAAAGGGATATCATTTATGAATTATCGTTTTAAAACCTATTTTTTGATGTTGGCACATTATAATCAATGGGCAAATAACAAGTTGTTTGCAGTTTTAGAGGCTTTGCCTGAAACACAGTTGAATCAGGACTGTGGCGCTTATTTTAACTCACTGATTCAGACTGCAAACCATGTGTTGGTTGGGGATTTCCTCTGGTTTGAACGTATCTGTGGACTACAACCCTCAAGTTATGCACTGGATGATGTTTTATATCCAGACATAAAGGAATTAACTCAAGTTCGTAAAAACCATGATCAATCTTTAATTGATTATGTTCAGGTTCATGATGAATCAGCTTTTCATCAAGCATTGACCTATATTCGCCGTAACCAGACCTATACAGAGCCATTGATTGAGGTGTTGGCTCATATGTTTAATCATCAAACCCATCATCGTGGGCAAATGCATAATATGGTTTTCCAGTTGACGGGTATATCACTTGAGCTGGACTTGATTTATTTCCAAAGGGAAAATGCTTGCCTATATCATTAAATCGCGAGTGCCAGACGCTGGAAAAATGAGTGTTGTTACCTATCTTTAGTTGCTTATTTTTTAAGGAAAATATAAGTGAAATGGTCGAATTTTCGAGGATGCTGTGAGGTGAATCAAACAACTGGTCATTATAGGATGATCAAGAATCATCATCTAATTTTAACTATATAATTTATATAATATTTTTATTGTAAAAAAATGCTATTTTCCATGCTGAAAACTCCCAGTTAACTTGTCCTTTGTGCTATAATTTTTCGCTGTATTTTTTATTTTAGTTCAAGTTTTTGAACTGAATTTTTGCAAGATTGAAGACATAAAAACAGGTGGAACCATCGACCTGTAAACAAGGAGTATGCATGAGCGTATCGGAAATCAGACCGATTGCCATTGAGGACGAACTCAAGCATTCATATCTAGATTACGCAATGAGCGTAATTGTATCTCGTGCATTGCCAGATGTTAGAGACGGTCTAAAACCTGTTCATCGCCGCGTATTGTTTGCGATGCACGAATTGGGCAATGATTATAACAAAGCATATAAAAAGTCTGCCCGTGTGGTCGGGGACGTGATCGGTAAATATCACCCACACGGTGATAGCGCAGTTTATGAAACGATCGTTCGTATGGCGCAGGACTTTAGCTTGCGTTATATGCTGGTGGATGGTCAGGGTAACTTCGGTTCTGTCGATGGCGATAGCGCGGCTGCGATGCGTTATACCGAAGTGCGTATGCAGAAGCTCACCCATGAGATTTTGGCTGATCTGGAAAAAGATACAGTTGACTGGGAAGACAACTACGACGGTTCTGAGCGTATTCCCCAGGTGATGCCAACCCGTATTCCTAATCTTCTGATTAATGGTACAACGGGGATCGCGGTGGGGATGGCGACCAATATGGCGCCACACAACATGACAGAAGTGGTCAATGCCTGCCTTGCCTATGCCAATGATCCGAATATTTCTGTCGAAGGTTTGATGGAGCATATTACTGGCCCAGATTTTCCTACAGGCGGTATTATTTACGGTAAATCAGGGATTGTGGATGCCTACCGTACAGGTAAAGGCCGTTTGCATATCCGTGGTAAATATCATTTTGAGGAAGACCAGAAAACAGGTCGTACCACCATCGTCTTTACTGAGATTCCTTATCAGGTCAACAAGGCAAAAACCATTGAGCGTATTGCCGAATTAGTCAAAGAAAAGAAGCTGGAAGGTATTTCTGAGCTTCGTGACGAGTCTGATAAAGAAGGCATGCGTATTGCCATTGACTTGAAGCGTGGTGAAAATGCGGAAGTTGTGGTGAATAACCTGTTCCTGCATACGCAATTACAGAACTCGTTCAGCATCAACATGGTTTGTCTGGATAATGGTCAGCCTCGGTTGATGAACCTGAAAGACATCATTGCGGCGTTTATCCGTCACCGTCAGGAAGTGGTGACCCGCCGTACCATGTTCGAATTGCGTAAGGCACGTGAACGCGGTCATATCTTGGAAGGCTTAACCGTTGCCTTGGCCAATATTGATGCCATCATTGAAACCATTAAAACCTCTGCAAACCCAGCCGAAGCGCGTGAACGTTTACAGGCAGGTGAGTGGGCTGGCGGTGGTGTGGTTGCACTGCTTGAAAAAGCGGGTGCGATCTCTGTTCGTCCAGATGAAATTGAAGGCGAAGATCCAGCGCGTCCATTTGGCTTGTCAGGCGATATTTATCGCTTATCACCAACACAGGTCGCCGCAATTCTAGAATTGCGTTTACACCGTCTAACAGGTTTGGAACAAGACAAACTGCATGCGGAATATACGGAAATCTTGGGTCAGATTGCTGAATTAACCGCAATCCTGAATGACTTCAATTTATTGATGAATGTGATTCGTGAAGAACTCGCCTTGATCCTGCAGCAATATGGTGATGGTCGTCGTACTGAAATTGTTGAGTCTGGTGTTGATTTCTGCCGTGAAGACCTGATCCCAGAAGAGCAAGTTGTATTGACTGTGTCTCAGACAGGTTATGCGAAAACTCAACCACTTTCTGATTATCAGGCGCAACGCCGTGGTGGTCGTGGCAAGTCCGCAACCTCAATGAAAGATGATGACATCATCCAGCATTTAATCGTTGCATCGAACCACGCAACGGTGTTGTGTTTTACCAATGTCGGTAAGGTCTATCGCTTAAGGGTGTTTGAAGTTCCACAGGCTTCCCGTGGTGCCAAAGGTCGCCCAATCATTAATTTACTTCCGTTGGAAGCGAATGAAACAGTGACAGCGATCTTGCCATTGACCGATTTCCCTGAAAATCACTATGTATTTATGGCAACTGCGTCAGGTACGGTGAAACGTGTGGAACTGGCACAGTTTAGCAATGTGCGTTCAAACGGTTTACGTGCGATTGAGCTCAATGAAGAAGATACCTTGATTGGTGTTGCGATTACTGATGGTAATCAGCAGATTATGTTGTTCTCGAATGAAGGTAAGGCAATCCGTTTTGCAGAAACCGATGTTCGTGCCATGGGACGTACCGCCAAAGGCGTGCGTGGTATGCGTGTCAGCTTTGCCAGCAATACCATTGAAGCCGAAGATGCTGATGTTGAAAATGATGACAGCGATGACAATGATGATTCAGTAGATTCGAATGTTGTCAGCCGCATCGTTTCATTGGTGGTTGTACCTGTCACAGGTGAAGTGCTGTGTGCATGCGCCAATGGTTATGGTAAGCGCACTCCAGTGGATGATTTCCCAACCAAGAAACGTGGTGGTAAGGGTGTGATTGCCATCAAGACCAGCGAGCGTAATGGTGAACTTGTTGGTGCGGTATCCATTGATGAAACCAAGGAACTGATGTTGATTTCTGATGGGGGCACACTGGTGCGTACCCGTGCGGCTGAGGTTGCAACTACAGGTCGTAATGCACAGGGTGTTCGCCTGATTCGTTTAAGCGATGCTGAAACACTGGTGGGTGTGGTTTCAATTGAAGCTGTTGAAGATGACGAAGTGTTGGAAGCGACAGAAGAAATGGAAGCTACTGAGGCTGAAGCGGTAACTTCTGAAGACGTTGTAGTAGAACCAAAAGATGATGCTACTGAAGAGTAATTAGTCTCGTGGTAAAAAACCCAAAGTCAGCTTTGGGTTTTTTATGCTTGTTGCTTTATTGACTGAGCTTCTTATATATTGGTCAATCTAATATTTTTGTTTTAAATGTATAAAATATATTGATATTAAAATAACTGAGAAAATAATCATGACAAAAAAATATGCACCTATTTATCCACACGATCCAATTGTTGAAATATTTGAGAATATTTATTTGTTGAGGGGAAGTGTAAGGCTTGGATTGGGTCTTTCAATGAATCGTAACATGATGATTTTGAAACAGGGGAATGAACTGACATTAATCAATGCTGTTCGAATCTCTGAACCTGAATTAAAAAAATTGGAAAGCTTGGGACAAGTGCGGCATATCATTCGTTTAGGCGATTTTCATGGTTTGGATGATCAGTTTTATATTGACCGTTATCAGGCAACATTCTGGAGCCAATCTCATCATGTGAATTATCCCAAGCTTATTCCCCAACAGATTATTCAGGCAGATACACAGCCACCTATCAAAAATTCCGAATTCTTTATCTTTGAGCAGGCAACTTGCCCAGAAGCAATCTTATTTATAAAAGATAAAAAACTGTTGATTAGCACAGACAGTATTCAATATTGGAATGACTGGAAATATTTTAGTTTTCTCAGCAAGATCATTATCTATCTCATGGGATTTCGGTTGGGGCTATTTATTGGTGGACCTTGGCTAAAGCGGGTAACACCGAAGCAAGGTAGCTTAAAAAGTGATTTTGATCGATTGTTACAACTGGATTTTCAACACCTGATTTCTGCACACGGCGTATTGCTACAGGATTCCGCTAAAGACAAGCTAACATCACTGATAAATAATTCCAATATTTAACAATGCTCTATATCGTAAAGGGAAGCTAATCAGCTTCCTTTTATCGGTTTCATCATTACCAAGCGATAATAGGAAAGCACCAATAAAATAGCGCCTACAGTCGCGAGATAAATCAGTTTTGGCACAACAATGGTAGTGGGTACACCCATCTGATTGAGCTGCACAAACATCTGTACCCCATGAGTGGAGGGCAGTGTCCATGCAAACCACTGCATCCATTCAGGCATTGCTTCATGTGGCCATGCGGTTCCCGTCAGTAAAAACAGGGGAACGGAGGTCACCACAATCAAATGCCCAACTCGTTCAGGCATATCTACCAGTGAACCCACCAGCATCGCTAGGCCTATAATACAACTCACATAAATCGGTACAGCAAGTAACATGCCCCAGAAATTGCCGCCATGAGGATATTCATAAAACCAGAAAGTAAAACCGAATAGATACAGGCAACCCAGACAACTGATGGTGAGAATGGCTGCAAAAATCGCCCAGAATTCTAATCTTTCAGCAATCCAGCCTTTTTCACGGTAACTGGCGATGAGCATTGCCAAGCCAAGTAAAATGGTCTGATGAATAATCAGGCTGGCCACCGCAGGAAAGATATAACTCCCGTAACCTGACAGGGTATTAAACAATGGGATTTGGTGAATTGAAAGTTCAGGATGAAATTGTGAAGCCTCACCAAACTTTTCAAAATAGTCCTGTAAGGTCGATTCAATCGAACCCGCCAAGCCTGTTCCCACTTCCTTGGTTCGGATGAAGTAGGCAGTGCTGAGATACAGACCAATCCCACCCATTTCACCATGTTTTAGGCTATTGGTCAGGTTTTCTGGCAATAACAGGATACCCTCGGCTTTCTGGTTTTTAACCAATTGCTCTGCTTCGAGAAAATTATCAGTCACCGTGATGATGTGGATGTGTGGGCTGTTGGAGGCCTGACTGATGATCTTTGAGGTCAGGATACTTTGTTCCTCATCCACAATCACAATCGGAATATCTTCTGCTGACTGGGCTTTATAGGCGGTTGGATAGAAAAAACTGTAGAGAATGATTGCTGCAATCAGGGTGGTAAATACTGAGGTATTGGCGGCAATATTTTTAAAGGTTTGAATGTAATAACAGAAAAATGACTTCATGAGCATTGCTCCTGGGTATTTTTCCTTAACAGGCGAATACTTAAAGCAAAATACAAGGCTGAGAAAATGATCAGGATACCAAAGGGAAGCAGTGATACCGATAGGTCACTGCCGATTACCCATTGCTCGGTCTGTAGTTTCGCATAGGGCGTATAGGGAATAATCATTGACCAGAACTGGGTAAATGCAGGTGCATTGTTCAAGGGTAGGGTAATGCCCGAAAAACTTGGAGATGAGCCGCCATAGAGTGCAATAAAACCAAAGGTTTTGGGTAAATCCTTGGTTGCCAACACCACCGTGCTGCTAATCACTGCATAGGCAAAATACAGCAGAAACTGGGCAATTAAAATCAGGCTGAGTGAACCAGCAATAAAATAGCCACGAATATGTGCCAGCCAGAACATCCAGCACCATGTCCAGAAACAGAAAATGAAAACATAGGGTAGGATTTTTCCAAGAAAACTGGAAACAATCTGTTTGGGATCAACCCATTCAACAAAGGTATTTCTTTTAAATTCCTGTCCAATGGCAAAAGCCACACAACAGCAAAGCAGTAGATGTAGCACCGCAGGCACCATGAATGGTTCCAGAAACAGTTCATAGCTCATGCTGGGATTATACAGGGTGGAAATCTTGATATGCGGTGTGGGCATGTCCAGATAAGGTATGTTATTTGATAAATAACTTTCTCCCATGTAATCCGCCATGCCATTCAATGTGCTGATCAGCATGGCGGAGGAAATGGTGTTACCAATACTAAAAAAGGACTGGTTATAGGCAATGCTGATTTGGGCATCCTGTGCCTTGACCAAACGCTGTTCGGCACCATCTGGAATCAAGACAAATCCCCATACCTGCGTACTGTTGACCAGCCGCTCGGCTTCATCCTGACTGGCAGTAATGGTTTTTACCTTGAGGGTATGGTTGATGCTGAGCGCATGAATCACCTTGCGGCTCATTTCACTTTGGTCTTGGTCAATAATGGCAATAGGCAAATGATCAGCCTTACCTGATGAAAACATGCTTGCAAAAAGAACAATCACCAGCAAAGGGGCAACCACCGCCATAAAAAGATCGGCTTTATGGCGTTGTAAATAGCGTAATTCCCGAAGCATGACAGCAAACATCGGTTATTTGGCCTCTTCAATCTTGAACAGGACACTCATGCCCACTTTTAGGTCAGGAATAGATTGTTCAGGAACCAAGTGAAACTTGAAGCTGCGAATATCATAACCACCTGTCTGGCGGGTGGTTTTAATGGTGGCAAAGTCACCCTCAGCATCAATATTCTTTACTTTGAAGCTGGCCTTGCGATTCAGTGCAGGGATAAAACCATCCAGGGTTTTGCTTTTATAGATGGAGCTATACATATCTTCACGGACATTCAGGCTCACCCATAAATCATGGTCTTCAATGATGCTGACCACTGGAATTCCTGTCGCCACCAGTTCAGTGGGTTTGCCATAGGTTTTGGACACGGTTCCATCAGTCGGGGAATACAGCTTGGTTTCTTCATCCAGGGCATTGGCTTCTTTCACCGCAGCCTGAGCCATGGCAACCTGTGCATCAGCAGTGGACTTTTGTTGTTCAGTACTGCCACGTTTGGCGCGTGCATATTGCTGATAGGATGCTTCCGCCGTTTCACGGGCAGAGGTCTGGGTCGCCAGCATTTCATCACGGCGCTGACGGGAAATCACCCCTTGCTGGTAAAGGTTTTCACCTCGTTTATAGGTGGTTGCCGCCAATTCGGCCTGAGTTTTCATGGCTTGCCAGTTGGCATAGAGGGTATCAATATTTTCCTGCTGGGCACCACGGTAGACCGTTGAATGGAATGCCATTGCACTTTGCAGGGCTGCCTGTGCCTGTTCCTTTTTAGCCTCCAGTTCAGGACTGACAAAGCGCACCACAGCCTGACCCTTTTTAACGGTTTGCCCCTCAGTGACATAAAATTCCTCAATACGGCTAGGTACCTTGGTGCTGATATGTACCGTTTCCGACTCAACCCGACCTTGTAACTCAATCGTTTTTGGGAGATAGGCTTTCCACAAACCGTAGGCAATCAGACCAAGTAAAATGACAACCACAATAAACACGATCAGTTTCAGTTTATTGCCCTTGCCTGATCCAGTTGAGTCAGCTTTGCTGTTCGGAGTCGTTGTGTTGGCTGAAACATCCTCATGCTGTTTTTCTGGTTGAACAGGTTCAACAGAAGCTGCTTTCTGATTTTCAGTCGGAATCGTCTCTTGACCTATATCACGTTCTGAATTGGATGATGATTGATCTTGACTCATAAATTTCTCCAATTAACGGATATAGTCAGTACGGGGTTGATTGACATACAGCTTAAATTTATCAATCGAACCGTAGCTTTGCAGTAAGGTTGCCAGTGACAGGATGTATTTATAGGCATTGATCGCCATTTCAGTTTTTAAACCGTTTAGGGCATTCTGGGCATCAATGACCTGAGTGGCCGTCCCCATGCCTTCCTTAAAGGACAGTTGCTGGATACGCAGGTTTTCCTGAGCTGCCTTAATATTTTGGCTGAGAAGTCGATGGCTGGTTTGAGAGGAATTTAATTCACTGAAAGATTTATACAGCACATTTTCAACTTCCTGCTTAGTGCGCTCAGTCATCAACTCTGCGGCATATTTTTTTAACTCGGCCGCACGAATATTCTTGTTGTTATCAATTCCAGAGAATAGGTTATATTTTGCCATCACACCGACAATCCAGTTCTCTTTACTGTCCAATCCATATTCCCCAAAAGCAAAAACACTGGGTTTCTTGGCCGATTGCTGCACCTTGACATTCTCATTGGCAAGTTGGGTATCCATCTGCAATTTCTTGATCAGGCTTGAATTTTGATCATAGTTTGCAAGTAGTGTATCCAGGGAATGATTTTGGGTTAAATTCACAAAAAGCGGGGTGGAGAGCTGAATACTTTGCTTGGTTTGCAACAGGTTTTGCAGACTAAACTGGCTTGCCCTTAAGTTTGCCTGTGCATTTTGGTAGCTGCGTTCAGCATTGTTGCGGGCAACTTCAAACTGCATCCGCTGGCCTTTGTTAATAAAACCCTGCTGCTCAAGCTTGACTGCGTTGCCGTAGTGTTCCTGCATTGCATTTAAATTAAACAGGGCAGAATTGCCCAATTGTTGCTGCAACTGCACATTAAAATAAGCCTGAATCATTTCAAAGCGCTGTGTGTCCTGTTGCTGCTTTTCGCTGATGTTGGAACGCTGTGCCTGAATATTGGCGATTTGCTTGGCGCTGTTGATTTTTCCGCCCATATACAGGGGCATCACCATGGAAACCGAGGTGCGGACATCATGATCCTGAATGGTGACATCCAGGTCGTTTGGAACCTTATTCAGACCGTCACTGACCACCTGATCAAAACTCTGGCCAACCTGGTCAATCACTTCTGGTGGGAGTACATTTTGCCATTGCGATAATTTGTCATCAAAACCACGGGTCAATGAGTTTTCCAGTCTACGTTTACTGGATTCCAGAGGAACACTGGTTTCACTGTGAAATGAATAGGCACGGGCATTTAAATCAATACGGGGCAGGCCAAGATTCTTTACCGCCTGCATTTCAAGTTGAGAGGCTTGCTGTAGCGCCTGCTGCGCTTGTGTGGCATAGGCATGCTCCACAACGTATTGTTCAGCTTCACCATAGCTCAGGGTTTGGGCAAATACAGGCATGGAGAACAGGGCACAACTGATCAAGCTGATACTCAAACTCAACTGCCCTGGAAACCGTTTGACCTTAAAATTCGGTTGATGATGCCGTTTCAACATGATTTGATGTCGCAATTTAATAATATCCTGCGTTAGTCTAAATTATTTTTATAAAATTCAAATATTATGTTTTTAATTAAATAGTTATATGGTCAAGAATGGTGTAGTGAATTTGTAAAAAATAGAGTTTTTAGTCTAGTTCCAACATGGATTTATCCAGTTTTTTGATGATAAAAACATCAAACTGATGAATGAGGCGTTGCTTTAAACCAGA
This sequence comes from Acinetobacter sp. GD03645, assembly GCF_029845285.1. NCBI lineage: Bacteria > Pseudomonadati > Pseudomonadota > Gammaproteobacteria > Moraxellales > Moraxellaceae > Acinetobacter > Acinetobacter sp. GD03645. Next base: position 35,500 of record NZ_JAOCLL010000011.1, read on the forward strand.
TACAAAAACACGATTGAAAAATTACCGATTATTTTCAGTTAAATCGAAATATTTACGCGATAAGCTGCTGCAAGCTTTAGCAATCTGTGATTAAATGCCCATTTCAATTTGTTTCACTTTGACAAGGGAAAACTCATGCGTGCTTATAATTTCTGCGCTGGTCCTGCTGCACTACCTACTGCCGTTTTAGAAAAAGCTCAACAGGAAATGTTGGATTGGCAGGGTAAAGGCTTGTCGATCATGGAAATGAGTCATCGTAGCAATGACTATGTTGCTGTGGCAGAAAAGGCGGAAGCTGATCTACGCAAGCTCATGAATATCCCTGAGAACTATAAAGTATTGTTCCTGCAAGGTGGTGCATCCTTACAATTCTCCGCGATTCCTTTAAATCTGCTTGGAAAAAATAACAAGGCAGATTATATCCATACAGGAATCTGGTCTGAAAAGGCACTAAAAGAAGCGAAACGTTATGGCGATATTAATATCGTTGAGGCGGGTACTTTAATCGATGGCAAACATGCGATTACTGAACAAAGCACTTGGAACCTTTCTGATAATGCGGCTTATGTGCATTATGCAGATAATGAAACCATTGGTGGTTTACAGTTCGCGGCTGTTCCAGAGGTAAATGCGCCGTTGGTGTGTGACTTTTCTTCAAGTATTTTGTCTGCGCCATTGGATGTGAGCAAATTCGGTCTCATCTACGCGGGTGCGCAAAAGAATATTGGTCCTGCGGGATTAACCATTGTCATTATTCGTGATGATTTGCTGGATCAGGCAAAACCTGAAATTCCAAGCATCCTAAAATATGGCGACCAAGCCAAGAATGGTTCAATGGTCAATACGCCAGCGACCTATGCATGGTATTTGTCTGGTCTGGTATTTGAATGGCTGCTTGAGCAGGGTGGTGTAGATGCAATCTACAAAATCAACCAGGACAAGGCAAAACTCCTTTATGGTTATATTGATTCTAGCGATTTCTATAACAATCCAATCGCCATTGCAAACCGTTCAATGATGAATGTGCCATTTACCCTAGCTGATGAAGCACTTGAGAAAACATTCCTGAAAGAGGCTGAACAGAACCATTTACTTAATCTGGCAGGTCACCGTTCAGTAGGTGGTATGCGTGCAAGTATCTATAACGCAGTTCCTTTAGAGGGTGTTCAGGCACTTGTGAACTTTATGGATGATTTTGCCAAACGTCATGGTTAAGCAGTAAATAACATCCCTAAAACAAAAGCCCTCAACATCGAGGGCTTTTGTTTATATGTATAAGTTGGAAATGGTCAAAAATTAGAACAAGCCAATTTGATGAAAAATAAGTGCTGCTAAAAACATACCAAGTAAAAAAAAGCAAAAAGCACCAACATCAAGTTTAAGGCCTTGATCACTCGATGGAATAAGACTGGTGGTCGTTTGTTCTGGTATAATTTTCATTAGAACGCCTAAAAATGCCATTTATGTGATTTTTTGTCACTTTAGTGCAGTTTTAGCATAAATATTCGCCTGAATCCATAGGTTGCCGCGAATATATTCACCAATGTTAAAGTTTTTATACAAAACATTTTTAGTTGCAATACGTATTAAAATTGCGGGTAAATCATCTTCCAATACCAGCGTCACATCATACAGGGTATATTCATCCTGCATAAACTGCATGGTGGTTTTACCCACGATATTTCCCTGAAACCATGCTTCATCTTCCTGACCTAATGTCTCACCATATAAATAGGCGACCATTTTAGAAAAGTCGACAGTGACAGGTTCTTGATCTTCTGGGGTTTTTGGTTGCCACTCATTAATCAGTTCCTGTAGGTTATCGGGGGCAATCCCATTATGTTCCGCCAGAATTGCATTTAATGCGCGGTGGTGCTTAATTGAGGCTGGATCATCAACAATGATTTTCTCATCTTTAGAAACGGTTTCCAGTTCGTATGCCCAGGCATTAAATTGAACCTGATAACTCTGGTTTTTGTCATATTGACAGCGATTTACACTAAATAAACTATCAAAGGCATAAATAACCGTATTTTTATTTAGGCTTAATCTTAATACTGCCTGGGTTGCGGAATCACAGGTAATTACTCGTTCAATTTTTGCTTCGTATTTATATGGGCTTTCAAAACTTGGAAATGCGGTTTTTAACGCGCGTGGCTTTTGGTCCTCAACCGCAATAATTTGATTAATCGAGATCGCCTCACCACTTGGCCCCTGAATCAGCCAGAATGACTGGTCCATCTCCTGTTCATCTTCACATAGACCCATGGGCATCACAGGTGCATCCAGCGCCAGTCCCAACCATTGTGGTACATCTGTTTCGGGTGTTTCTGTCAATAGGTTCCAATGCTCGACATGATGACCGAAATTTTGATCTTGAATTTTAATGGTTTCTGGACTGTTCTGATTTTTCATAAAAACATAATACAAAGAGATTGAACTTATTCTATTAAATCGAGGGTCACAGCATTTTTTCAAGTCTGGATATGTAATTCTATGGAATTTAATTCATTTTTAGATGTAAAAAATACCTGTCTCAACATTGGCAGTATTGTTCGTTCCACTGTCATGGCAATCTGCTACACTATATTTTTTCCTTGTTGAGCCTATCCAACGTGCTGCCATTTAAATTGTGGGTGGATGCCGATGCGCTGCCTAAAATTTTGCGTGAGGTGATTTTACGTGCCTCTGACCGTTACCAACTGGAAGTGACTTTTGTAGCCAACCAAAATGTGGGCATTGCCCCATCGGTGCGGATTAAATCAATTCAGGTGATGAGTGGGGCAGACCGAGCCGATCAGGAAATTGTGGAACGAATGCAGGAAAATGACATTGTGATTACGCAGGATATTCCGCTTGCCGCCCAGGTAATTGAAAAAGGTGGCATTGCCATCCATCCTCGTGGTGAGATTTATACCACTGCCAATGTCAAGGCACGTCTGCATTTGCGCGATTTCATGGACACCCTGCGTGGCGCAGGTGTGCAAACAGGCGGTCCACCGCCAATCTCGGAACGGGATAAACGTGAGTTTTCAAGTTCATTAGACCAGACCATTTTAAAGCAAAAACGGAAAACAGCTTCTTCTTGAGCCTGCTATTATGCCATCACGTATGAATCTCATGCTTAGCTATGCATTGCTGGTGTTTATCTGGGCAACCACACCGTTGGCAATTGTCTGGAGTGTGGCTGATTTACATCCCATGTGGGCTTTGGTGTTACGCTTTTTCATTGCCTTGCCTCTGGCTGCAACCATTTTAATGCTGTTAAGGGTTCAGTTTCCCACGCATAAAATTGCATTACTCAGCTATATCGCAGGTTCATTGAGTCTGATTGGTTCACAGATCTTTACCTATGCCGCCACCGCGTATTTAAGCTCAGGTTTAATCGCACTGATGTTTGGATTGGCACCGATTATGGCGGGACTTATAGGACGCTTTGGCTTCCAGCAAAAACTAGCAGGATTGCAGTGGGTGGGCATGGGTACATCAATTGCTGGATTAGCCTTGATCTGTCTCAGCGGTAGTCAGAAGCATGTACAGCCGATAGGCATTGTCCTGATGCTGATCAGTGTATTTGCGTATTCACTCTCGATTTTTCTGGTGAAAAAGATTAATGCGGATGTGCAGCCTATGGCGCAGGCAACAGGTTCAATCCTCGTCTCAACCGTGTTGGCAACTTTGCTTTTGCCGTGGATTTGGCAGTATGCACCCACTCATTTTCCCTCAGCCAAATCGCTATTGGCACTCAGTTATACCGTGATTATGGCCTCACTGATTGCCATGTTCTGCTATTTTAAACTGGTGCAGAACCTAAAGGCGACCACACTATCATTAACAACGGTGATGACACCAATGCTGGCGATATTGATCGGGGCTTACTTGAACCATGAGCAATTGTCAGCTCAGGTATTTGTGGGTGCTGTGGCAATTTTGTTTGGCCTATTCCTTTATTTCTATAAAGATTTAGGCCTGTATCGCCGTTTAAAGATATAAGTTATATCTTATATCATGACTAATTCGGCTCATCCTGTTGTGTCTGTTGAATACTGGCAGCCAGCTTGGCACGGTCCTGCGGGTTTAATGTGATGAAATAGGCACCAATGCGGAACTTGCCCTGTTCTTCAGGGTTGCAATAGGCCACTTGGGCAATGGCTGCGATGTGAAAGAAATTTTCAGGGTGGCTCAGGGTAATATGAATATAGGTCTCTCCAGCAATGGCTTGAGTGCTGGAAAAGCTTAATCCATGTTCAGAAACATTGACCTGCTCAGGTACAGGCAACAGTGACTGCACGATATTGTCATAAAAAGAGCCTGTAATCAGGTTCAGTTTCTGGTTAAAAAGGGATAAGATGCGGGCAATTTGTTGATCTTTTTCATTTAATTGTTCTAATTCGTAGCGAAATGCATGATCAAATTGATCTAATTCAGCAAGTAGTAGAAAATAGCGTGGCAATACAAAATGAGAGTCATACGGGTCATTCAGCGCAACATCGTCGGGAATGACTTGATAGTTGATTCTCAACACGGCATCAATACGAGACATCACACGACGTTCAGTGTTGTCGTCAACAACATGATGCAGTGTATTTTCCATAATAAATCACCTCGGACTAGATGGTATGTTTAAGCCAATTTCGCTGTATATAGGGTTGAGATACACTCGTGCTCGGCGGAGTAATCATTTTATTTCTTTTATCGCCCTGGTTTCCATGATTGGTTTAACCCTGGGCGTTGCTGTCCTCATTACAGTGTTATCTGTCATGAATGGTTTTGACCGCGAATTAAAAAATCGTGTTCTGGGAATGGTTCCACAAGCCACTGTTTCTTCTACTCAAATTCTAACAGATTGGCCTGAGCTTGTAAAAAAGGTTGAGCACCATCCGCATGTCACTGGAGTTGCGCCATTTACCCAGTTACAGGGCATGTTGACTGCCCAGGGACAAGTGGCTGGCATTATGGTAACAGGGATTGAGCCTGAATATGAAAAAAAGGTTTCGATCATTCAAAACCACATGGTCTCTGGTGATTTAAATGCATTGAAAAAAGGTGAGTTCGGTATTGTCCTTGGTAAGGATATGACTGATGCACTGGGCTTGGGCCTAAATGACAACGTGACTTTGGTTCTGCCAGAGGCGACACCATCCCCAGCAGGCGTGGTGCCGCGTTTTAAACGTTTTAAGGTCGTTGGTATTTTTAGTGTGGGGGCAGAGGTGGACTCGATGGTCGGCTATATCGCCCTAAATGATGCCTCAACCTTGTTGCGTCTGCCAGCTGGTGCGCAGGGCGTTCGCTTAAAACTGGATGATATTTTTGCTGCCCCTAAAGTGGCCAATGATATTGTGAGCCAGTTACCAAGCAACTTCTATGCATCCAACTGGACCTATACACATGGCAATTTGTTCAATGCGATCCAGATGGAAAAGACTTTAGTTGGTTTATTATTGGTGCTGATTATTGTGGTGGCCGCATTTAACATCGTTTCATCGTTAGTCATGGTCGTGACTGATAAAAAATCTGACATTGCAATCCTGCGTACCCTGGGTGCCTCACCTTCCATGATTACCAAAATCTTTATGGTGCAGGGGACAGTGATTGGGGTTATTGGAACGATTGCAGGGACAATTTTAGGTGTGACTTTGGCCTTGACCATCAGTGATATTATTTCATGGTTCAACACCGCTTTAGGCTTGAACCTGTTTGATGCCTATTTTGTGCATTACCTACCATCCTATCTCAGATGGCAGGATGTGGTGGTGATTGTCACAGTTTCATTATTGTTAAGCTTCCTTGCGACCATTTACCCTGCATTGCGTGCAGCTAAAGTCCAACCTGCCGAGGCGTTGCGTTATGAGTAAGATTGTTTTGGAAGCCAAAGACATCTATAAACATTTTGATGATGGCAAAAGTAAGGTTGAAGTCATCAAAGGCTTGTCACTGCAAGTGAACGTGGGTGAGTTCGTATCTATTGTCGGTTCGAGTGGTTCAGGTAAAAGTACACTGCTGCATGTGTTGGGTGGTTTGGAGCAACCCTCACAGGGACAGGTATTTTTACAAGGGCAACGTTTTGACAATTTAGGCGAAGCGGAGCGTGGCTATAAGCGTAATCAATATCTGGGTTTCGTTTATCAGTTCCATCATTTACTGCCTGAGTTTTCGGCTCTGGAAAATGTGGCAATGCCGTTAATGTTGCGTCGTGAAAGTAACTTTAAGGATGTGAAGAAACAGGCTGAATACTTGCTTGATCGTGTTGGCTTGTCACACCGCATGGATCATAAACCTGGTGAACTTTCTGGCGGTGAACGCCAGCGTGTGGCTTTGGCCCGTGCCTTGGTGACCAAGCCTGCTGTAGTGCTTGCGGATGAACCAACAGGCAACCTTGACCGTAAAACGGCCTTGAGTATTTTTGAGTTACTGACTGACTTGAAAAAAGAGCTGAATATGGCGATGCTGATCGTGACCCATGATGAGCAGTTGGCACAGTCAGCTGATTCAATCCTGCATATGCAGGATGGTTTATGGATTGGACAATCATAAATATTTTACATAATTTCTTGTTAAAGCCCTGAAAATGGGCTTTAATTTTGCCCTCAGAAAAATCAAAAACTTTATTAAAAATAGATGTTAAAGCTTATTTTATTGGGATGGATTGCTGGTATTGCAGTCATGGGGAAAAGTCTACCGTTTGTTGATCAGACATGGTGGAGTTGGCTACTTTTGGCAGTTGCAATATTTGGTTTTGGGTTATATGCAAAACGATTCTATCTGAATCAGCCTCTGTATAAATTTCTTATCCTGATCAGTGCCAGTTGGGCACTCTTTTGTGGAGGGTATCATTTTGCAGATTCTGCCTTACAACAGCGACTTCAGCTTAGGGAGCTTGAACCACAGCCATTTGAAGCCATTGTTTATATTAAGAACCTAGATGAACTGACAGAAGATGGACACAAACAAATTGCGGAGGTGCTCAATCGACATGCCCAACCCTTAAATTGGTTGCTTTATCTCAAGCAGGATAGAGATCAAACTGTTCAGTCTCAATCCTTACAGCTTGGTCATTATTACCGAGTCTATGGCAAGATTAAGCCAGCACATAGTTATGCGGTTGCAGGCGCATTTGATCAGGAAAAATGGTTTTTACAGCAAAATGTGATGTCGGCATTTTCCGTACAGCAGATTCAGCCTTTAAGCCCTGATGAGATTTATGCCTTGGGTTATCAGCAGCACTTAAAGCAGCAACAGGGCTTTCGGGCTAAGTTGCTGTTAAATGTTGAAACAAAACGTTTGGCATTTCGGCAGATGCTACAGAGTTCAAATCTACATTACAAAGGTCTGCTTTTGGCCTTGCTGACAGGTGATGAAAGCCTATTATCCAGTGCTTTAAAACAACAGTTTCAACAGCTTGGAATCTCTCACTTATTGGCGATTTCAGGGCCTCATGTATTGATTTTTGCCTTAATGTTGACTTGGATTTTGCAAAGATTGGTACAATGTTATTATCCGAAGCTGTATTTGTGGCAACCACGACAGATTTTAGTGCTACTGCCATTTGGATTAAGTGTTCTGTTATATGTCGCTTTTGTCGGTTTTGAAATTCCAGCAATTAGAACCTTGTTAACAGTCATCATTGCCAGTGTTTTTCTGGTATTTCGGCAAGCGATTCAACCCTTTGCATTGCTGGTGTATAGTGTAAGCCTATTATTGATTTATGATCCATTTAGCATTTTATCAGCAGCTTTTTGGTTGTCTTATGGCGCATGTTTTATTCTGCTCAGGATTTATCAAACCATCAATGACCTACCCAAAGATCAGGTGGCAACAAAAACGCAAAAAGTCATTTTTGCGATAAAAGTTTTAATTGAGTCCCAGTGGAAAATATTCGTTGCCTTATTGCCCTTGGTCTTGATTTTCTTTCAGCAGATTTCATGGATTGCACCACTCACTAATCTGATTGCCATTCCAATATTAAGTGGTCTGGTTGTGCCTTTGGATATTATTGCTGCGTGTGTCTGGTTGATCATTCCAGCCTTGGGGCAGTTGTTGTTTCAGCTTAATGATATTCTATTATCGTTGTTAATATGGATTTTAAATGGATTACAGCAGATTTCTCCTCATTTATATGGTGTCAGTTGTACACCATTAATGATGGTCAGTTTGATTTTGGGTTTAATCATTTTATTTATGCCCAAAGGGACGTTGCCAAAAGTTTGGGCTTTGGTTTGCTTCTTACCTATTGTATGGGGGGTAAAATCACAACCCACGATTTTAAATATTCTGGACGTGGGGCAAGGACAATCGGTTCTTTTACAGCATCCTCAGCAGATATTAATGATTGATACAGGTGGGTCATATGATGAGAGCAAGTTTAGTTTAGGTGAACGGGTGGTGATTCCATTCTTACGCCAACAGGGCGTTCGATATCTGGATCACGTGATCCTATCGCATCTCGATCAAGACCATAGTGGCGCATTTCCCGCGATTCAAAATGCCTTTGCAATCACTCAGGTTCAGTCCAATGAACGCAATGAAAAAATGCAGTTCAAGGATAACTTTTCATTTTGCCAGCAAGGTCAAAACTGGTCTTACGCAAATGTAAAAATTGAAATTCTATCCCCACGCCCTGAAGAATTGGTTTATGCAAAAGATCAGCAAAATGAACAATCCTGTGTGGTGTATCTACAGTTTTTAGATGCTCAGCCGTATCAAAACTTCCTCATTATGGGCGATGCAGGCTGGGAAACTGAATATAAATTGTTGCGACAATATCCTGATTTGAAAGTGGATGTCTTGGTACTTGGTCATCATGGCAGTAAACACAGTTCAGCTTATGATTTTCTGGCAACATTAAAACCGAAACTTGCGATTGCCTCGGCTGGTTTTAATAACCGTTATGGTCATCCAAGTCAGGAACTACAAAACCGTTTACAGGCGTTACACATTCCTTTGTTCACGACAGTACAGGCAGGAACCATCAGTTTTGTATTTGAAAATGGCAAAGTGGAGCTAAGGCAACAACGTCAACAGGTGAAATGGCTGGAAAGAAAATAGCCTAAGCATTTTCCTGAGATTGGTATTGCTGACGAACCTCTGCAACCTTAGTCAAAGCGTCATTCTCATCAATATCATAAATTTTTTTAAGGGCAGGATTGGCGCTAAAACGTTTATAACTCCAGTGGTAATGCGCGGGGTAGCGTTGAATTAGCTGCTCCAGAGTCTGGTGAATGATCAGCGTGCCATCTTCGGCACTTCCCTCATAAATCTGAGGATTGATCGGTTCAATATGCATGTCAAAACCATCTTGTTCATTTCTCATGGTATAGAGTAGGAGTGCTTTGGCCTTGGTTTTTTGAATGAGTTTCGCACTCAGACTGCTTGAAGCAAGTGGAATACCAAAATAGTTGATCATTTCACCACCATGATCAGGGGTATGATCAGGCAGGATTGCGGTTGTTCCACCTTGTTTCAGGGCCTTAAAAATCTGCCGAACACCGCTTTCATCGGTAGGGACAAGATGAGCCTGTTCACGACTGCGTGCATCACGGACAAATTGGTCAGCATCAGGATTTTTGACAGGTTTATACAAAATGGTCATCTGTGTATATTTTGAGAGCCATGCATTCATCACTTCCCAGGTTCCAAAGTGGGGAATAATCAAAACCAGACCTTTTTGTTCTGCCAATGCTGCATGGAAATAATGTTCACCATGAATCTTTTGAATTTGTTGAATATTCTTTTGATTGGAGGCTCCCCAAATACTGACAAACTCAAAATAAGAGGTTAATTCATTGCGAATCGCCTGTTTGGTGAGCTGTTCTCTCTCTGGTTCACCCAAGTCGGGAAACACAATTTGTATGTTGAGTCGAATAATTTTTGAAAGTTTGGAAAGCTGAAATGTGGTAAGTAAGACTGCAACCAAACGTGCAAAAAAACGTCCTAACTGAATCGGCTGGCGACTAATGAGCTTGAGTAGGCGATAACTTGAACGGTTTGAATTTGGCTGAGTCATGTATTGAAATTCTGAGAATTACAGGAAACCAGTATAATGCAAAAAATAATTATAAGTTCAAACAAGTTATTTAAACAGTTTTGTACCAATCAGCGTATATAATAAGGCCACTTTTAAAATACATTGGATTGGAATCTTATGTCCGATTGGCCACCAAAACCACAAAATGAACCAACAAATTCGAATAATGTGACAGGCAAAGAATGGCAGATTTTAGAAAAAGCTGTCTTGGCTTCTGTCGAAGAACAACGCCGTAGCCGCCGTTGGAGTATCTTTTTTAAATGTTTGGGTTTTGCATATTTACTGATTGTACTGATTGCAATGAGTAAGGGGTGTTCGACCAGCACAGAAAAATCAACCACCAGTATTGGCAGCAGTCATTTGGCAATTGTTGATATTGTTGGCACCATTGATTCCTCTGCGGGTCAGTCTACAGTCAATAGTGAAGATACCAACAAGGCCTTAAAACGGGCATTTGAAGCAAGTGGCAGCAAGGCGATTGTTCTCAATATTAACTCGCCTGGTGGATCACCTGTGCAGTCGGACGAAATCTGGCAAGAAATTCGTTATCAGAAAAAACAGCATCCCAATAAAAAGGTCTATGCCGTGATTGGTGATATGGGTGCTTCTGGTGCCTACTATATTGCTTCGGCAGCGGATGAAATCATCGTCAATCCATCAAGTTTGGTGGGTTCGATTGGTGTGATCATGCCGAACTATGGTTTAAGCGGTTTGGCACAGAAATTGGGTGTAGAAGACCGTACCTTAACATCGGGTAATAACAAAGATATCCTGAGTATGACCAAGCCGATTAACCCTGAACAGCGTGCGCACGTTCAGGCATTGCTGGATAATGTTCATGGTCACTTTATCAATGCGGTTAAAGAGGGACGTGGCAAACGTTTAAAATCGAATGATCCAGCGGTTTTCTCTGGTTTATTCTGGACGGGTGAACAGGCAATTGCGCTTGGTGTTGCAGATCGTAGTGGTAGCATTACCACCCTGATGCGTGAGTTAAAGGTGGATCAAAAAGTGGATTATACCGTTCAACGTAATCCTTTAGAGTCTATTTTGGGGCGTATGGGTGCAAAGATTGGCGAAGGGATTAGTAGCTCTCTTGCAGCACAATTGGAAACTCAGCAAAATGCGAAAATACAATAACATATCTGATGCAGCGCTTCGATAAAAGCGCTGTGTTGATCTTAATCAGGCTGTGTATATCACAGCCTTTTTATTGTAAAAATAACTGCACAGTTCTCCCTTTTATTTGCAATACATGCATAGAACGAGATAATTGACCAATCAGTGAAAATAAAAGACAAGTTTATGAAACCTTTGATTCATTTTGCCCATGCCAATGGTGTTCCATCAAAAGTCTATCAAAAACTGTTTGATCAGTTAAAAGATCAATATGACATTATTTATGTGGCAGAAATTGGAACAGATAAGCGTTATCCAATTACACATGGCTGGGCACATTTGGTTGACCAAATCATTGATAGCATTGTACAGCAGGCGCAAGGGCGAAAAGTGATTGGCTTAGGGCATTCCCTAGGTTCAGTACTCACCTTGATGGCAGCCTATCGTCGTCCAGAATTGTTTTCACAAGTGATTATGCTCGATCCACCACTGATTATTGGCAAAGCCTCGTTTGTCTTTCATCTTGCCAAAATTTTTAAACCTAAATTGGTCGATAAAATCACGCCAGCAGGTTTGTCGGTACGCCGACGTGATCACTGGGAATCCCGTGAGCAGGCGGCTGAGTTATTAGGTTCAAGAGGGTTTTACCAACATTTTGATGCAGACTGTTTTCAAGCCTACATTGATCATGCTTTGACCAATGATCCACAGCGTGGTGGTGTGACTTTAACCATTCCAAAAGATGATGAAGTGGCGATGTTTAGAACAACACCATCAATGTGGTGGTTGCCAATGCCTAAACCACCTGTTCCTGTACATCTCATGGTTGGAAGCGACAGTGTGTTTTTAAAGGAAAAATTTCCGCAAGTGGCAAAAAGAAAACTAGGCATTCCATTTTCAATTGAGCAGGGGGGGCATATGTTTCCTCTGGAACATCCTGTGGAAACTGCCGAAAAAATTAAAAATCTGGTTATTTAAGTCAAATAAAAAACGCATCCGAAGATGCGTTTCATTTTTAAAACTGGGCAAACTGAATTGGTTTTTCTAATGGTTTCTGGTTGAAATAAGCCTGACTATTTTCCCAGGTGAGCTGACCATTACATAACCATTGCAACACTTGAGGATAAATAAAATGCTCAAGCTGATGTACACGTTGTGCCAAACTTTCTGCTGTATCCTGTAAACTCACCTGAATCACAGACTGGGCAATACTTTGTCCCGCATCCAGTTCGGCTGTTACAAAATGAACCGTACAACCATGCAATCGATCTCCTGTATTTAACACACGTTGATGTGTATTCATCCCTTTATAAAAAGGAAGTAGGGAGGGATGAATATTTAACATCTTGCCTTGCCATTTACTGACAAAGTCTGGTGTTAAAATTCGCATAAAGCCCGCAAGAATCACAAGATCAACTTGCCATGCCAACAGCTGCTGATGCATGGCTACATCAAAAGTTTCCCGATTTGGAAAGTCTTTATGGGAAATCACAGCGGTGGCAATATTGGCGTCCTCGGCACGTCGTAATGCATAGGCATCAGCTTTGTTGGAGAGAACACCAACGATTTGTCCTGACAACTGTTTACCATGTTGGGCGTCGATCAGGGCCTGTAAGTTGCTACCGTTACCAGAAACAAGTACCGCAATTCTCATTATGCAAAGATCACACGAATTTTTTCGTCTGCACCCTCAACTGATTCAGCATTTTCCTGAATGTGACCAATTTTCCAGGCTTTTTCACCTTGAGCATTTAATAGGTCAATTGCTTTGTCAGCTTCGCTTGCGTCAACCGCAATCACCATGCCTACACCACAGTTAAAGGTACGGTACATTTCAAAGCGCTCTACATTGCCTTCACGCTGTAACAACTGGAATAATTCAGGCCATGTCCAGCTCGACTCATCAATAACTGCTTGTGCGCCGTTTGGAAGTACGCGTGGCAGGTTACCAGGTAAACCACCACCCGTGATATGAGCCATTGCATGAACATCGACTTGCTTGCAAAGTTCTAACACTGGTTTTACATAAATACGGGTTGGTTCCATTGCAACATCTGCAAGAGGGCGGCTATCAACCACTTGGGTTAAGTCTACATTCTTAACATCTAAGATTTTACGTAGTAATGAATAACCATTTGAGTGTGCGCCACTTGAAGCAACACCAATCAACACGTCACCAGATTTTACTTTAGAGCCATCAATAATTTTGCTCTGTTCAACCACACCCACGGCAAAACCAGCAAGATCGTAATCTTCGCCCTCATACATGCCTGGCATTTCAGCAGTTTCACCACCGACCAATGCACAGCCAGCAAGCTCACAACCTTTACCAATACCTGTCACTACATTTGCAGCCACATCAACATTCAAATGACCCGTTGCATAATAGTCTAGGAAGAACAATGGTTCAGCACCACAAACCAGCAGGTCATTGACACACATTGCCACCAAATCCTGACCAATCGTATCGTGACGATTGAGATTCAGTGCCAAACGTAGTTTAGTTCCTACACCATCCGTTCCCGAAACTAATACAGGTTCTTCATAACCTTTTGGAATTTTGCATAAGGCACCAAAACCACCTAAACCGCCCATGACTTCAGGACGAGTGGTACGCTTAGCGACAGATTTGATACGATCGACCAGTGCGTCGCCCGCTTCAATGTCGACCCCCGCATCTTTATAGCTTAAACCAGTATTTGGGGTAGAAGTTGAGTTGCTCATAGTGAAGTCTCCGCATTGGCGGCAGATTATAACCCGAATATACGAAACTCTTCTGTTATTTATGCCCGAAAATGCTATCTTTATTAAAAATTTTTTCCATTTATAACGATTACACCAAGAAAGGCTAGATTTTATGCAAGATCAGGTATTGCGTCGTATCTTCATCCTCGCGGGACTCGCATTACTACTCTGGGTATTATATCTGTTGAAGCCAGTGGTATTGCCATTTGTAGGGGCATTCTTTATTGCCTACCTGTTTAGCCCGCTTGTCGATACCCTTGTAAAGTTTAGGCTGCCACGCTGGCTGGCAATTAGTATTGTATTCGTTGGGATTGGTATCACTTTAACTGTGGTGTTATGGTTTCTTGTGCCGTTGGTCTGGAAACAGCTCATGTATGCGCGAGACAGCATTCCAGCAGGGATTCATTGGGTTAACTCCACGTTTCTGCCTTGGGTATCCAAAACCTTTAATGTTATTCCAATGGAACTGGATACCGAACAAATTTCCAAAACGATCATGGAATATGTCCAGACCAATTATAGTGCAGACAGTATTCAAACCATGTTGCTACGTTTGGCACAGTCAGGTCTGAATTTTATTCAACTGGGCGGAGTGGTGATTTTAATTCCAATTATTTCATTCTATTTCCTTCTTGACTGGGAAAGAATGTTGCAAAGCTTTAGACGCCTGATTCCTCGGCCTTATGAAGCCTCGACCTTGAGAATTGTGGGTGAATGTCATAGCGTATTGGGTGCATTTGTGAAAGGGCAGTTTCTGGTGATGTTATTACTGGGAATTGTATATGCTGTTGGATTGCAGTTGATTGGGCTGGAGGTTGGCCTGATTATTGGGATGATCGCTGGTTTGGCGAGTATCATTCCTTATCTAGGTTTTGCGGTTGGTATTATTGCGGCGGTTGTTGCCACATTGTTCCAGTTTGGACTGGACTGGACACAGCTTCTCTTGGTCGGTGTTGTGTTTATGATTGGACAAATGGTTGAGGGATATATTCTGCAACCTTTCTTGTTGGGCGATAAAATTGGCTTATCTCCAGTTGCGGTGGTGTTTGCAGTATTAGCTGGCGCACAACTTGGTGGTTTCCTTGGGATGTTGATTGCATTGCCTGTGGCAGCAGTGATTGTGGTGTTGCTAAAGCATGCGCGTGACAATTACGAAAAAAGCCGTCTTTATGGATTACCGATTGAGGTGAGTGTTCCCCAGGGTGAAATTCAGCACATAAATGTTGATGCGGGTGATGTAGAACTTGATATTGAAATTAAAAACTCTCAAGATACAGGCACTTCAAATTCAAATGACTTTAAGTAATTGGGGAACACATTAACGATATGCGTCAACTGCAACTGGATATAGAACCACAACTGGATGCCCGAATCAGCGATTTTTCAGGTCCAGGTTGGGGAAATGTGGTTGATGCAGTCCGACAGTTACACGCAGGCTTGGTCAGCCGATTTTATGTCTATGGTGGAGCTGGAACAGGCAAGAGCCATTTGCTGTCTGCAATTTGTGATTCATATCTAGAATTAGGCCGCCGAGCAATAAAAGTATCTTTGTTGGAATTATTGGATGCGCCTATAGAGGCAATTACCTCATTAGAGTTTTACGAATTGGTTGCTTTAGATGACATTGATGCAATCAGCGGTGTCCCTCATTGGCAAAAAGCGGTTTTCCACTTAATCAATAATCATGAGGGGCAACTGGTATTTTCTTCCCGTGTGGCACCTATTGAGTTAAAACTTGAACTACCTGATTTGCAGTCCAGATTAACGCAGGCGGTAAGTGTAAAAGTTCCAAATGGAAGTTCATATGCAGACCGACAAGCCTTGCTTCAATCAGTTATGACGAGGCGGGGCATTCATTTTGATCAGCAAATCGTTGACTATTTATTGAATAATGGCCCGCATCAAGCGTCAGTATTGTTACAAACGCTGGCCCAACTTGAAAAAATGCTAAAAGGCGAAAAAACCAGGCTCTCCAATATGACACTCAAGCAAATCTATGCATTGATTGATGAATATCGTCAATAATATAAAATTTCTTGAGAAATTGTGAGAGCTATGACAAAGTACGCACAAAGGATGTGGTTGCAAATTTAAATTTTGCAATACCAAGAAAAATGAAAAATAGAAGGAGATCGGTATGCTCAAACGGACGCTTGCCTGCGCTTTATTTGCGGTTACTGGGCATGTTTATTCTGCGGATATTCAAGTCACAACGTTGGTTGATGAAGACAAGGATGATACTGTTTGTTCATTACGAGAAGCCGTAGAATTTTTAAATAAACGTAGTCAAACAGAGTTTGAGAATGGTTATCATGGTTGTGGTAACAAGGAAGCTTCTTCTACTATTGTTTTAGAACGTGATAAAGAGTATTTATTAAATAAGGCCTTACAAGTTAAAGCAGCTATGACAATTAGTACTGCTTCTAGTGAAGACTTCAATGATAATAAAAAAGGTTTAAACAATGCAACCATCAAAATGGTTGGTACAGAACGTTTATTCACAATTGATGATGAAAGTGTCGAAAATAGTTTATTGGCAGTTAGTCTGGTTGAATTAAATTTAAAAGGATCATCTACTAAGATAAATGATGGTGGAATAATCCTAAATCGTGAGGCTCTATCAATTCAATACTCACGCTTAACTAATGGTAATGCGAGTAAAGGGGGGGCAATCTATAATGCGGGCATTTTTTCAGATTCGAAGAAAACAGCAGGTACTGTATTAATTGGTAATAGTATCCTACAAAACAATAAGGCTGATTCAGGTGCAGTTATTTATAGTGAAATGCCATTATATTATATTTCACAAACTATTATTCGTGATAATGAGGGGGGGATAGGTGAAAATGGAGCATTATTGTATGTTCAAACTGGATTTACAGATCCTACAACAGGTTTGAATATGTTGTATAATAATGCTGCAAGTATAAATAATAGTACAATTTTTCATAATAAAGGTGGTTATGTTATTAATATACGTGAGGGGATGAGTTTAAACAATGTTACAATGATTAAAAATGTAGCAGGACTTTTCTTGCAGGCACCAAAATGGAAATATACGACAACTAATAATGGTGAAACAAAACAAGAAGAAGCTCGTAGTTCATATATTTCAAATAGTGTTATTGTTGAAAATGGAAATAATTGTGCCTATGGTAATAATGATGCAACAGTTATACAGAATAACTTAACCACCTCAGAATGTAATATTAACCCAATAGTTGGGCAGTCAAACTTTATATGGGACAAAAACGATCCTAAACAACAATTAATTGCTGGTGGTGTGAATGATGAGGGTGTGTGTGCATCCCCACCTGCTAATGGTTTATTGTGCCCTTTTTATACTCCTAAAGATCAAATGCTGGGTTTCTTTAGACCACGTTTATTAATGTCTTATAACAAGCTGTCAGACTCTATTATTGTAAATAAAGGGCGAATTTATAGTGATGGTACAACATCTAACTTCGCGAGTTGTGAGTCAGTCGACCAACGTGGTAAAGATCGCAGTGGTTATGGCGAATTATGTGACTTAGGGGCGATAGAACTTATCATAAATCGTAGTGATGTACCAATCGCAGGCCAGGACATTTTGTATGGTGAAGTTGCAAAATTTAGTATTTTGGATAGCTTATTGGATGGTGAGTTAGTGGATCCAGTTTCATGCGAAGAGAAATTAGGTAAACGTTCAGATGGGCAAGCATGGCAACCAGGTTGTTTGGATATTCAGCAAACTGCAACTCCGTCTAAAGGTAAGTTAACTATAGACCAGGAGGGTAATGTGGTTTATGTGCCTGATAGTGATTGGCATGGGGCTGATAAGTTTAATTTACGTGTGATGACCACAACGACACGTTTTAATGATGTTTCAAACTACTACATTACAATTCCAACTACAATTGTTCAAGATCCACCAAATAACTTCAAAAGTAAAACAGTGAATGTTTCTGGTGGTAGCATTGGTTTTGGTGCAATATTTATGTTGTTAAGTTTAGTTGGGTTGCGCCGTTTTAAATCATAATCAAGGATGATGAGATGAAAAATTATAAAAAAGCTGTATTGACGACTATGGTTCTTGCGGCAATGCCATTGCTTGCCGCAACAAGCAATACGCCAATTAAAGTAACGACTTTTGACGATGAGGATGATGGTGCTCATCCGAACAAGACCTGTTCATTGAGAGAAGCATTAATAACAGCAGAAACACGAAAGTCGTATGGAGGCTGTGAGGTTACTGACATTATATCCTCGAATCAAAAAGTTATACAGCTTGAGGCAGGAACATATACTCTTCAGAAAGAGTTAACACCTAATGTAGATGTTTTAATTTTGGGCGCGAGTCCAATTGATTGGCAAGACAAAAAGGTATTGGTTAATGATATTGTTAATCAATATCCAGCTGAAACAACCTTGAAAACAACCATTAAAGCAGAAAACTCTCGTATTTTTAATACAACTGTTGGATCTCAAGCATTAGCATTAAATAATCTTATTTTAAAAGGTGGGCGAACTAATGACCGTGGTGGGGCAATTTATGCTGGAGCAGACATAACACTACAAAATACACAAATTCTGGATTCACAAGCTGACAAAGATGGTGGGGCAATTTATCTTGCTGGGCCATCTGCATCACTAACACTTTCCAAGACCTTGATTCAAGGGAATCATGCTCCTATAGGGAGTGTGCTTTCAATGAGCTGTTTAAATGATACTATTTATTCCAAGAGAACAATTAATATTTCGGGAAGTAGTATTATTAAAAATGGTGACCTGAATTCAAATAGTATGTTTGAGTTATGTGGGGAGCCAAAAGTAAATCTAGAGAATAATACAATTGCTCAGAATTTAGTAAAAGCATCATCGGGTAATCTGATTAAATTTACAGGAGATGCTATAGTTGGAGATGAGACAAGTAACCCATCAAGTATTTTAAGTAGTTCGAGTAGTTTAATTTTAAAAAATAATACTATTGTTGAAAATCAAGGATACACTACACTGTTATATGATAAAATTGGAACTAAAGAGCTGAGTTATAATATTATTGCATATAATGGAAATAGTAATAGCTATGCGTGCCGTTATTTATTAGGGGATGTTAAAGATCAGAAAGATTTTAAATTTAATTCTGTTTCTTATAATGCCTTTGCTTTGACTGGTAATAATCAATGTATTTTGCCAGATGAGTCTCTTAAAAATAATGAAACTAATATTGATATAAGTAATACTAATATTCTTTCATTATTGAGTCCATTGCAGGAAGCCTCAGCTTATACTGCCTTTTTGCCATTATATTATCCAAAAGATAATAATATAAAAACCGATTTGGTCGATACAGGTGCAACAGATTGTAGTACAACGGATCAGCGTAATTTATCACGTAATACAACCCAAATATTACATTATAATCCAGAAAAATCTAATACTTGTGATATTGGCTCTGTTGAGTTGATGAAGTTAACAGCAGGAGATATTAAGGATTTATCTAATACCTCAATTAGTGAAATGGTTACTAACTATCAGAATCAATATGATTTTTTTAATGATTTAGTAAACAATCCTAATGATGCTGAATTTTTAACTTATTACAAAACTAGACAAGGGCAATATAAAAATTTATTGGACTCTACTAAGAAAAATCTAAAATATCGTGGGATTTATTTAGACTTAAATAGTAATAAATTCCCTTTACCAGAAGATATTGAACAATCAGATGGTAGCCACAAACTACAATTTTTTAACCCTGATAATTATGATATCAAAGTAGAAAGCTTAGGTGTTGGACAACTTGAAACTATTCGACCTGATGATAACTTGGTGTGCGAGTGGAATCCATCATTACAACAAATTCTAATTTATCGTAAAGATGATATAGTTACACAATTAGGCGATAACGTATTCTGTAAATATACTATTCAGTCTAAAATTGATAATAATATTAATTCTTCAGGTTTACTTCAGGCTATATTTATTAATATGCCTCCTGTAGCCAAAAACACTTCTGTAACATTAAAGTATAAAGAAAAACAAAAAGTTAGTCTAAATTTGTTGAATTTTGCCAATGATGATGGAGATACTGGAGAGGGTGGTGCGGGTCCTGAAACAAATCCGAATAAACCACATTTTTGGCGTAATGAAGAAGGCATAGAATTACCTATTCACTTGACTGACGTACCAGAAAAAGATTTGCACATCACAGCAGATCGCCAAGGTCCATGTCCTGAGCCAGATCAAAAAGAAATTTGTTATGGTGGAAATATTTATATTCAGGAAGTGAATGCATTTAACCCATTTAACTTTTCATTCAAGTATCAGGTTTATGATGCTGATGGAGCTGCTTCAAATTCTGCAACAGTAAGTGTCATTAGTACAGCTACAACAACTGATGATACTCGTCCTGCGAGTAGTGGCGGTGGTAGCAGTGGTATTTTCTCTATATTTGGATTATTAAGTTTACTTGCTTATCGCCGATTCAGAAAATAGAAACAGTGAATTAAAAAAATAGCGCTATTTATAGCGCTATTTTTTATATTCTGAGTAATCCTTTAGGGGTAGTTTAAGTTTTAAATTATAGTCAGTGCTCAGAATATTTACTTAGATATTCATCTCTAATTGTTACACGTTCTTCCAAACTTGCATTTTGCATGCGTTTACGTAAGTTATTTCGCTCTTGAGTGCTCATTTTCTGCCAGACGTCACGCATTTTTTGTTTTTCATCATCTGGTAATTGCGTAAACCACTCCATTCTTTGCTGGAGTTGTGAGCCTTGGTCTGTTGGAATTTCTTTCAATGTTTGGTAACGTTTAATTAAGATACGCTGTTCTTCAGGGGATAAATCATCCCATGCTTCTTCAGTTGTCGGTTTGCTTGGTTTAGAGAAAACCCAAAACCGTTCTGAACCAGCAAAACTAGTTTGTAATAAACCCAATGTACACACAACAAGTGCTAACTTTCTAGCTGCCATGTGGAACTTTATCCTCACCTAAGACCATTAGCATTTCCATATCTTCAACCATTTGTGGAGAAAGCTTTGGATTCACGATGATCTGGTTTTGCGGTTTGTCTGCGAGTTGCAGAGAGCTTGGGAGAACTACAATGCCCATGATTGCAGCGGCAAATGCAAAACCAGTCATTTTCCAGATACTGTAAAAAGACGTAGGTCTCTTTTGAACAGAATCCAGAACATGATTTATCACCAGCATTTTATTGTGATGTTGTTCTCTTGCGAGTTGGTCAAGCTTGGAAGTCACTCGTTTGGTGAATTCATCTTTTTTCATTTGATGATCCTCCCGTATGTGGGTTTAAATGCTCTAAAGCGATTCTGAGTCCCTGAATTGCACGGTGATAATGTGTTTTCACACTGCCTTCACTGCAATCCATGATTTGAGCTGTAGTCATGGTATCAAAACCCTCCCACGCTCTCAGCATAAATGCCTGTTGTTGACGCACTGGTAATTGGTTGATTGCAGTCTGAATTTCTTCCATTGTAACTTCCTGATCAAGAAAATCGAATGGATTAGGCGTGGATTCATCTACAATATCAATGATTTCATCATCATCATCCAAATTCACTTTTTTAAACAATGAAAATGGACTTGCTCGGCGTGCTTCTTTGCGTCGCCAATCCTGTAGTTTGTTATTTAAAATGGTATAGAACAGGGGATACCATTCTTCGGTGCTTTTATCTGAATATGACTTATGCAATGAAATAAACGCTTCCTGAACCAAATCCATTGCAATGCCTTGTTGTCCCTGGGTTGCACTTTCCATCATCACAAGCGCACGACCTGTAACGTCTTGCATAAAAAAACGCAGACGTTGTTCAACAGTACTGCGGTCAGTACCATTATCGGTTCGGGCCTGTTTCGGTGCTAAATCCATAGAGATGGAAAATCCTGTCATGGATACCCACCATTATTTCAATTCATTAGTTCTATAACGTTGAAAATGGTGGATGCGTTGACAACTTAAGCAATTATTTTTAGTAGTGTAATTGATTTTCTCGGCGGAGAAAGCGTATTTAAAATAATTTAACGTTTTACTGACGTTGGCGAACCATCTCAAACAGACAGATTGATCCCGCAATTGCAACATTCAAGGATTCCTGACCACCAGGTTGAGGAATAGTGACAGCCTGGGCATGTTCAAGGGCATAGTCACTTGCACCTTGTCCTTCGTTACCTAGAATCCAGACACAGGCCTGGGTTAAATCCTTGCCATATAAACTGGTGGAACGGTGAGAGCTGGTGACAAACACGGGAATATTAAATTTTGGTAAAATATCTGTAAGTTGATAATTCTCAAAACAATTTAAACTAAAATGTGCGCCCATGCCTGCACGTAGTACTCGGGGAGACCAAAGTAATGCTGAACCCTGGGTACAAATGACTTGTTGAACATTGGCCGCTGCTGCTGAGCGTAATAATGTACCCACATTACCTGGATCCTGAACATTTTCAAGAATCAGGGTGTCTTTGTTAAAATCAATAGTTTGAATATTTGAGGGCAAATCAATAATGGCCAAACAGGGTAGGGTTGTACCTAGTGTACTGAGATCTTTATATAAAACCTCACTGATCACAAAGATATGCCCCTTGTGCAATTCAATTATCTTTTGCAAATCTGGATGGGACAAGGCTTGTTCAGTGGTAAACAGGGAAAAGATTTTCTTTTGTTGTTGTAACCATGTTAGGCACAGATGTGTTCCTTCGAGTACCGTTTGTTGATGTTTTTTTCGGGCACTGTTGAGTTCGATGAGTCCACGCAAATGTTTGATTTTTGCATTGTCTTTTGATTCTAAAAAAATAACCGCCATAGGGTAAATATCCAAAAGGACATTACAATTTATAATGCCCTGATTATTAAAAAATAATTAATGATAACTTGTTACGCGTTCCACTTCATTTTTAGAGCCGATAATCACAGGAACTCGTTGGTGTAACTCAGTTGGCTGGATGTCCATAATGCGAACACGACCTGTTGTAGATGCACCACCAGCCTGTTCAATCAGCATGCTCATTGGGTTTGCTTCATACATCAGACGTAAACGCCCAGCTTTTTTCGGGTCCTTAAGGTCATAAGGGTAGAGGAAGACACCACCGCGGCATAGGATACGATGAATGTCACCGACCATACACGCCACCCAACGCATGTTGAAGTCTTTTTCACGGACTGAGGTTTTTCCAGCCAACAGTTCATCAATATAACGTTTTACAGGATTTTCCCAGTGGCGTTGATTGGATGAATTGATTGCAAATTCCTGGGTATCTGCTGAAACCTGAACTTGTTCAGTAGTAAGCAGGAAAGTTTGTGTGGTTGGATCAAATGTGAAGAAAGCAACGCCTGCACCTACAGTAAGTGCCAGCATGGTGGATGGACCATACAGTACATAGCCAGCAGCGACCTGTGCTGTGCCTGCCTGCATAAAGTCAGCAGATTGGGTTACGGCATTTTTAGCAGGTAAGATGGAGAAAATCGTACCCACACACATATTGATGTCAATATTGCTTGAACCATCAAGAGGATCAAACAAAACCAGATATTTACCATTTTCCTGTGCAGGCGTGAAGTCATCCAGCTCTTCTGAAGCCAAGCCACCCACCTGTGGATGAACTTTCAGAGCATCAATCAGGTAATCGTTTGAAATGACATCCAGCTTTTTTTGTGTTTCGCCCTGAACATTTTCATTGCCCGCGCTGCCTAAAATACCTGCCAGAGCACCTTTTTGCAGAGCCTGGTCAATGGTTTTGCATGTGTCTGCAATGGTTTCAATGACTTGAGCCAACTCTGGTGTCAAATTCCCATTTTGTTGTTGTAAATATTGAGACAAAGTAAGGTTTGACGACATACTGAATAGCTCCGATTTTGCTGCATCAAAATTGATAAAAGAATGCGGCTATTCTAGATGAGAACGCCAAAAAATAAAAATTATCTTACTTTATTTATGTTGCTTTTATGATTACAAGCATTCATTTACATGCTATGTTGGGTGCATATTAGACAGGATGTTTGGAGAATAAAATGTCAACCAAGAATTTTGAAGCGACCCCCACCCCAAGTGAGCCGATTAGTTTGGATGAAATTTCCAAGGAAAATGTGAAAGATGCATGGAAAGATTATGAAGCCAAGCCTGAGTATAAGGACTTTAATAAGCACGATATGATTGAGTCGATGCAGTCATCTAAACAGGATGATAATACCCAACAGCAGCCATAAAAAATGCTCACATGATGTGAGCATTTTTTCTTAAAGCATTATCTTAATAATGGCGGAACGGCTTCATAGTTGATTTCCACACGGCGGTTTTCTTTCCATGCAGCTTCATTATGCCCCTGATTGACAGGTGCTTCTTTACCATAGCTTACAGCTTCAAGCTGCTGTGGATTTACACCATTGGTAATCAAAAAGCTTTCTACAGCTTTAGCACGGCGTTCGCCAAGTGCCATATTATATTCACGTGTACCACGCTCATCGGTATGGCCTGTTAAAGCAACTTTTGAATTGGCATTTGCAACAAGAAATTGAGCATGTGCCTGTAATGTCTGATAATCTTCCTGGGATAAGTCGCTGCTGTCATAGTCAAAATGTACAACACGTTTTGCTAAAAATGCTTTATTCGCTGCGGTTACGCCTTTTGAGGATGCACCTGCCAAGTTTTGTGCATTTAATGCAGCATCTTCACTTAGACCATCGGTGCTTACCGTTGTTGCGCTGTTTGGCGTATTACCTGCGGTAATTTCAGCAGCAGGTTTACGGCTGGCACAGCCTGTAAAAGCCAAGGTCGCTGCCAGTAGGGGAAGTGTAAGATATTTAATATTCATATGTTTCTCCAATTAATCAAATTTATTTAGGTGCCCAAGCTGGTTCGCGAACTTCACCTTGCTCACTTGGTAAGTTCATACGGAAACGACCATCTGTTGACATGATGGACAATAAGCCGCGCTCTCCCTCACGTGTCGCATAAACCACCATTTGCCCATTGGGTGAGAAGCTTGGTGATTCGTCCAGACTGGTTGGCGTCAGGATATTGGTAATGCCTGTATTAATATCCTGAATGGCAACTTTATAGTTGCTTCCACTTGGACGATGAACTAATGCAATTTTTTTACCATCTGCACTTAATGTGCCACGGGCATTGAACGCACCTTTAAATGTTAAGCGTTTAACTGAACCATCATCAAAACGATAGCTATAAATTTGTGGAGAACCGCCACGGTCAGAAGTGAAGATAAATGACTTACCATCTGGTGCATAACGTGCTTCGGTATCAATCGCTGAATCGTTGGTCATCCGCTTGACTTGGCGGCTGGCTAAGTCCATTTGATAGATTTCAGGGTTACCATGCATTGAAGCGGTAAAGAGCATGGACTTGCCATCTGGTGAAAAGCTTGGTGCACCATTCAAGCCCCTGAAGCTTGCTAAAACTTCACGCTGGCCTGAAGCCAAGTCCTGAAGATAGATTGCAGGACGTTTGGTTTCAAAAGAAACGTAGGCGATTTTCTTTGCGTCTGGAGTCCAAGCTGGAGAAAGGATTGGATCACGTGACGAAAGGACGGTTTTAGGTTGTTCGCCATCGGTATCAGCAACCTGTAGGGTATAACGTTGAGCTGGGGTTGCCTGATTACGCAACACATAGGCAATACGACCACTAAAATCACCTGCAATACCTGTCAGTGCCTGATAAATCGCATCACTGATCATATGTCCCGCCTGACGGATGCGTGAACTTGGTACAGTCAGGACTTCATTGAGTAGGTATTGCTGTTTTTGTACATCATACAACTGGTATTGAATTTCAAATGTATTGGCATCAATAGCTTTCATTTGTCCGACAACAACATAGGGAACGCCAGCATTTTGCCAGTCGCCAGCCTGAATCTGATCAATACTTGCAGTAGCAGGTAAATTTTGTGATGCACTGGTAAAACGACCTGAACGGTTTAAATCGCTTTCAACAATTGGATAAATCGCCTTGTCATTGGTAAATGGTACAATCGCAATTTTAGGCGCCTGTTCAGGGGCTTTGGCAATTTCAAGATGGAGTTGTGCAAAAGTTGTTGCTGGAACAACGGTGCTAATGGCAGTAAAAACTGCTAAGGAGATGAGATGTTTACGAGTCTTGTCCATAATTACAATAATTTGCATAGTATTGTTGTGGCTGTTGATTATTTAACATAGTTACATGCTTTGTGCTATGACAGGCATGTAACTATTCACGATAAATTACTATTTTGCTGTGAAACTTGAAGTAAAGCTTCTTGCCTCACGACGGGCATCAGGATCTTCTGGCATTGGGTAAGGTGCGGCGGCACGAACTGCTGCTTCTACACTGGCTTTTACATCTGGATCGCTTGCTGAAACAATCACTGATAAAACGGCACCGCTGTCACTTAAGGTGACACGGGCAGTTGCCTTTTGACCCGATGAACCTGATGGTATGTCCCAGGCACGTTTAATTTTGCTTTCAAAATCCCGTTTGGCTGTTGAAGCAACTTTCTTGGCATCTGCCTTTTTCTGCGCTGCTTCCTGTTCAGCTTTTTTAGCGGCAGCAGCTTTGGCTTCTTCTGCATCCGCTTTTGCTTTAGCGTCGGCATCTGCTTTACGTTTTGCATCGGCTTCAGCTTTGGCTTTAGCATCTGCGTCTGCCTTACGCTTGGCTTCAGCATCCGCTTTTGCTTTGGCGTCGGCATCGGCTTTTTTCTTGGCATCAGCGTCCGCTTTACGTTTTGCGTCTGCCTCTGCTTTTGCCTTAGCATCCGCATCGGCTTTTTTCTTGGCATCAGCGTCTGCTTTACGTTTTGTGTCTGCCTCTGCTTTTGCCTTAGCATCCGTATCCGCTTTTTTCTTGGCATCAGCATCGGCTTTACGCTTTTCTTCAGCAGCCTTGGCCTTGGCATCTGTTTCAGCTTTTTTCTTAGCGTCAGCGTCTGCTTTACGCTTTTCCTCAGCAGCCTTGGCTTTGGCATCTATTTCAGCTTTTTTCTTGGCGTCCGCGTCTGCTTTACGCTTTTCTTCCGCGGCTTTTGCCTTGGCATCTTGTTCAGCTTTCAACTTGGCTGCATTATCTGCCTTGGTTTTAGCGGCCAGATCAGCTTTACGTTTTGCTTCCTGTTCAGCCGCTTTTGTTTTTGCTATGGCATCTGCATGACGTTTTTCTTCTGCCTGTTTGGCTTTTGCCTCATTTTCAGCTTGTCGTTTTTGCTCCGCAGCTTTTGCTTTCACCTCGGCATCGGCTTTACGTTTTTCTTCGGCAGCCTTGGCTTTGGCATCAGCTTCTGCACGTTGTTTTTGTGCGACAGCTTCCGCTTGCTTCTGTTGTTCTTCTGCCTGTGCTTTTGCTTTGGCGGCTTCCTCAGCCTTACGTTTTTGTTCAGCCAACTTTGCCTGTTGCGCCTGCTCAGCTTTCTGCTTTTCGGCAGCAAGTTGCTGAGCAGTAGGTAGTGGAGGGGCAACAGGAAGATTTTCAGGCTGAGTTTCATCTACAATTGGACTTAATATTTCTTCTGCCTGATTTTCAGCCGTCGTTTCCTGTTCTAAAGGTTTTGCCAATGGAGGAGGTAAGTCTTCAGGCTTAACTAAAATGGTGGTTAGCTTTTTAGGCTGCTCAGGTGGTTTACTCAAGCCTAAAAAAAGTAAGCCAACAATGGCGATGGCATGAACGCCGAGTGTAAAACCCAGTGCAATCGCATTTTGCTTAAAAGGTGGCTCTTGAAATCTTTTCATAACTTATTTTAATGGCTCTGTCAGTAAGCCGACTTGGGTTAAACCTGCTTCTTGTAAACTTGCCATTAGGGAGACAACTTCCCCATAAGGGCGAGATTTATCACCATTAACCAGTACAGTAAGTTGCTTATTTTCCTGTTCTGCCTGTTTTTGAGCATCACTTAACACAGACTCAAGTTGTGCTAGAGAAAGTGGTTCACTGTCTTTATATTCTTGATATTGCAAATAGATATTGCCATCTTTGCCAATGGTGACCATTGCAGGCATATCTTTGGATTCAATTGGGTGATTATTGGCTTGTGGCAAATCCACCTTGATCCCACTGGTGATCATTGGTGCAGTGACCATAAAAATGACCAAAAGCACCAGCATGACATCAATATATGGCACGACATTCATGTCACTTTTCAGTGGCTTCTTGATGCGTTCAAAACGTCCAGATCGTTGAATCGCCATTATGCATCTTCCTGTGTCGTTCCAATCGCTTGACGCTGTAACAGGGCAACCATTTCTTCGGCAAACAGGGCACGGTCTGAATAGATGGATTCACCTTTTGCGGTGAAATGGTTAAAGGCAAGTACCGCAGGAATTGCGGCAAACAAGCCAATCGCGGTTGCAATCAATGCTTCTGCAATACCAGGTGCCACAGTTGCCAAAGTCACCTGATCCACTGCGGCAAGACCTATAAAGGCATTCATAATGCCCCAGACTGTACCAAACAGGCCGATATAGGGAGCGACAGAACCAATACTTGCCAATGCGCCTAGACCTTGCTCCAATCCGCCCTGATCACGGCTTAAGCCAACACGGAGGATACGTTCAGTTCCCTCGATGGTCTGGTTGGTGTCGGCCTTGCGCTTTTGCAGCTTGAAAAATTCACCCAGCCCCTGATAGAAAATATCTTCCAGCCCATGGCGTTTGGAATTGAGCTGGGCGTTGTTGTATAAAGTGTTCAGTTCGGCACCTGACCAGAACATTTTTTGAAAATGCTCATCATCCTGCGCTGCCTTTTTAAAGCCCATATGTAGTTTGGCAATCAAATACCAGCTAAAAATAGAAGCAAGTAACAGGATCAACATGACCAATTGTACAACAGGGCTTGCCTGTAAAATCAGGTCAGAAATGTGCAGGGAAGATTCTAAATTTGTTGCCATAAGTTGAGTGCCGAAAGTTTATTTTTAGTCCTGTGCCAATTCTTTTTGAATCAGGTCACGAATTTCATCAGGAAGTCTGCGTGGCATCAAATCCTTGTTTAAACATGCCAACGTAACCTCACCTGAAGCCAGCAAGATTTCACCACGATATATATTTTGTTGCAACACAAATGACGCGGCTTTACACGAAATAACACGTGCTGTAACGGTAATTAAATCGTCCATTAATATAGGGCGTACATATTTGACCTGAATCTGGTGGACAACAAAGCTGTAATCCTTTTGATGCCAATAGTGTGCGATGCCTGTGGAGCGTAGCCATTCTGTACGGGCACGTTCCATAAAACGGATGTGATTGGCGTGGTAGACAATCCCACCTGCATCTGTATCTTCGATATATACACGAATATTAAATTCAAAATGATTGGCCATGATGACGTCCTTATACAAAACTCTCCTGAATATTCAAGAGAGTTGGAAGAAATTTAAACTTATGCTTCTGGCGGGGTTAATCCAAACTGTAAATACGCCATATTGGTGGCAATACGACCACGTGCAGTACGCATGACATAACCTTGCTGGATGAGATAAGGCTCAATCACATCTTCCAATGTGCCACTGTCCTCTGCCATCGCAGCAGCTAAAGCCTCTACACCAGCAGGCCCACCATCAAAACGCTCAAGCAACATGCTGAGATAACGGCGATCCAGCGTATCCAAACCTGCCTTATCCACATTCAGCATATCCAAGGCACGCTGGGCCATATCCTGAGTCACTTCACCTGTACCCTTGACTTGGGCATAGTCACGAACTCGACGTAACAGACGGTTGGCAATACGTGGTGTTCCTCGGGCACGGCGTGCAATTTCAGCAGAGCCTTCGTGTGTGATTGGTACATCCATCAAGTTTGCTGAACGTGTGACAATATGGGTTAAGTCCTCAACTGAATAGAACTCTAGACGTTGCACAATCCCGAAACGGTCACGTAAGGGTGAGGTGAGCAGGCCAGCACGGGTAGTGGCTGCAACCAGTGTAAATGGAGGCAAGTCCAGTTTAATTGAACGGGCAGCGGGGCCTTCGCCAATCATGATATCCAACTGATAATCTTCCATCGCTGGATAAAGAATTTCTTCAATCACTGGAGAAAGGCGGTGGATTTCATCAATAAAAAGAACATCCCCCTCTTCAAGATTGGTCAGCATTGCGGCCAAATCGCCTGCACGTTCCAACACAGGACCAGAGGTTGATTTTAAATTACCACCCATTTCCCGAGCGATAATGTTGGCAAGCGTGGTTTTACCTAAACCAGGTGGGCCAAAAATTAGAGTATGGTCAAGCGCTTCACCACGTCCACGTGCGGCACCAATGAAGATTTCCATTTGTTCACGGACGACAGGCTGTCCAATATAGTCTGCCAATGAAGTTGGACGAATTGCACGATCAAAATGATCTTCTGGTTTTTCTGTTCCGCTAATAAGACGATCTTGCATATAGGTATTACTTCATCATGGATTTAAGTGCCGCACGAATAATATCGGCAGATTCTGTATAGTCTGCCTTAACGGCTGCAACCGCTTTTTGTGCCTCAGCAGGTTTATAGCCGAGTGACTGCAATGCCGCTTCGGCTTCAGCAACAGGTGAGTTTGCCATAAACTGGATTTGAGCCGTGGTTGAGCTTGCATTGCTACTACTGGTTGACTGTGCCAATGCCTTGAAACGGTCCCGTAATTCAATCATTAACCGTTCAGCCGTTTTTTTACCTACACCAGGAACCTTGATCAGGGTATTGATGTCATCGTGTTCAATGGTATGAATTAATAATTCAACACTTAAAGTGGATAATATCCCCAAAGCCATTTTAGGACCGACACCATTCACTTTCAGTAATGTGCGAAAAATGGTTTTTTCCTGTGTATCACTGAAACCATAGAGTTGCTGAGCATCTTCACGGACCACCAAGTGCGTCCATAATGTCACTTTCTGGCCCTTTTGTAATTGGCAAAATGTCGAAAGTGGTGTGTCGATTTCATAGCCAACGCCATTCACATTTAACAGTACTGTTGGGGCTTCCAAGGCAAACACTTCGCCAATTAAACATCCGATCATTGAGTCATTTTCACTTGTTTATTAATGGTTGAATAGTAGAGGCCATTTGCTCTAAACGCAAAATGGCTTTTCATATTTATTTGTGATTTCGCGTGGATTTTATTCAAATCAATCAAAATAAAAATAGCCTGAGTAAATCTTATTTCCTAGAAGAACCCAACTTTATTGCCTTGTAACTCCTGTGCCAAACTATAGGCTTGATGGTCAGAAAACTTACTAATAATATCCAGAACTTGCATAATATTGTGGTAGTGGTTGTTTTGGAAATTTGCGCCTGAATGTTGCAATATTGACATCAACCGTTGTTCCTTAAAGCTTAGGGTTTTATGTGGCATGGTTAAGGGCACAAAAGCATCTAAAATGGTCTGTAAACTTTGATGTGCAATAATTTCCAGACCTGATTTTTGTGGATGCTCAAAAATTCGATCTCTGGCGAGATTCTTGGCAGTTTGAATACCTGCCTCAATATCAGGTGAACAATATTGGAGTAAACTGCCCTGAAGCTGTCCTGTCAGGATTTCGTACTGATATTTGGCAAAAGCTGTGGTGACTTCATCGACCAGACGTTTCATCACACGGCCACGCAGGGCGGCGATTTTTTGTTGCCATGTGGTATGTGGTAAATGCAGCTCTTCTGGGTAGCCATAATCCGCAATCAGGTTCAGGAAAATAGGCTCAACTTCGGCATAATTCAGCATGTTGAGGATGATGCCATCTTCCAGATCAATCAATGCATAGCAAATGTCATCGGCTGCTTCCAGCAAATAGGTGAGTGGATGACGGCAATAATGATATTCGCCCAACTGAATCAGTCCGAGTTGTTCGGCAATCTGTTTTAAAATTTCTTTTTCAGATTGATAGCAACCAAACTTGGCCCGCTTATGTGACGGAATATCACCTTGTTCCTCAATGGTTTTGGAGAGCCACGGATATTTTAAATAAGCACCTAATGTTGCATAGGTTAGGCGCATACCACCATCATCGGGATGATAGTCAATACGGCTCAACAAACGAAGTCCTTGCGCATTACCTTCAAACTGACGGACATCCGCTGCTTCTTCTGGCGTGAGTTTAGTTAAAAAGTCCCGATGTGAGGCATCATCAAACCATTCCCGAATCGCATATTCACCTGCATGACCAAAAGGTGGATTGCCAATGTCATGGGCCAAACAGGCTGCCTGAATAATCGCACCGACATCCGCAGGGGAAATCCACATCGGTAGTTCATCTTTAATCTTCTCCGCAGCCAACATGCCCAGCGAGCGGCCAATACAGGAAACCTCAAGCGAATGAGTAAGGCGGGTATGGATACCATCATGTTGAGTGAGTGGGTGAACCTGTGTTTTTCTATTTAGTTGACGAAAGCTTTGGGAAAATATAATTCTGTCATAATCTTTGTGGAATGGGCTTCGAGCCAATTCTGTACTGCTTTTTTTACTGCCTAAACGAATTGCGGAAAGCAATTCCAACCAACGCATTTGTTCCATTGATTATTATTCACTATGAGTTCAGCTTCATCATGCCAAAAAAAAGATGAAAGCACTAGGGTAGGGCGACACAAGTTGTCTTTGATCATGAAGTGAATAAGAGTTTCATATTTTATCTATCTTGGTAATTAAAGTTGAATGGTGTAGGAAAAAAGAATCCCAGACTGGAAATGTGATGAACTCTACAAAGCAAATGAATTGTTACGAATATGGAAAAGCGATAAAGCGAGAAGAAATTAAACGACTTGGCATAGAAAACTCTGATTTTTAAGATGGATATGGCTAGCTCAAAGCAGGCTTTCACAGTAGAATATGCGCTCTCTCATAAGTCACATTGCGGTAGGCTCGTTAGACGACCTGCCCGTGGAGCCAAAGTCAGCATGTTTATCGTGGCAGGTGCAGCAGCACACTCTTCTTTTAAGAAAACTCAACTCGTAAATCGTTTAGCGTCAATGAGTTCTGTTCAGTCTTTTGACAGCCAGTGGGTTTATTTGTTTGATCAAGCGCTCAACGAGCAGCAACATCAATCTGCATTACAACTGTTAAACGATGGTCAATCGTTTGAACTGCGCCAAGCCGCAAGTGATGAAATCCAGATTCTAGTGACACCACGTGTCGGCACAATTTCGCCGTGGTCATCGAAAGCAACCGATATTTTCCAGAACTGCAATACCCCAATTCACCGTTTGGAACGTGGAATATTGTTTACACTGAAAGGTGTGAAAGAAGTTTCCAATGAAATGAAATTGGCTCTGCATGACCGTATGACAGAGAATGTTTTTGCTCAAATTGATGATGCAAAAGCCTTATTTTCGGAAACAGCGCCAAAGCCATTGAACTCAATTGATATCTTGGGTCAAGGTAAAGAGGCTTTGGTCAAAGCCAATAATGAGTTTGGTTTTGCCTTATCAGAACAAGAAATTGATTACTTAACCGAAGCATTTACCAAGCTGGGGCGTAATCCAAATGATATTGAATTGATGATGTTTGCACAGGCCAACTCTGAGCACTGCCGTCATAAAATCTTTGGTTCTGAATGGACAATTGATGGTGAAAAACAACCATTATCATTGTTCCAGATGATTAAAAATACCTATAAAGAATCTCCGACTGACGTATTATCGGCATATAAAGATAATGCCTCTGTGATCGTGGGTTATGACACCATGCGTTTTTATCCAAAAGCGGATGAAAATGGTCACTTCGTTTATAAATATAAGAGCCAAGCCGCTCATATCTTAATGAAAGTGGAAACGCATAACCACCCAACCGCAATTTCTCCATTTGCTGGCGCTGCAACAGGTTCAGGTGGTGAAATCCGTGATGAAGGGGCAACAGGTCGTGGGGGTAAACCGAAAGCGGGTTTAACTGGCTTTACCGTTTCAAACTTGAATATTCCAGGTTTTGAACAGCCTTGGGAGGAAAACTACGGTAAACCAAGTCGTATGGCTTCGCCATTACAAATTATGATCGAAGGCCCATTGGGTGGCGCTGCGTTTAATAACGAATTTGGTCGTCCTGCGTTAAATGGTTATTTCCGTACTTTTGAACAGAATGTCAATGGTGAAGTGAAAGGCTTTCATAAGCCAATCATGATCGCTGGTGGTTACGGTAACATCCGTCCTGACCATGTTGAAAAAGATGCGATTCAACCAGGTGACTTATTGATTGTGTTGGGCGGCCCAGCCATGTTGATCGGTCTTGGGGGGGGCGCAGCGTCTTCTGTAGATAGCGGTACCATGGGCGAGAACTTAGACTTTGCTTCGGTACAACGTGAAAATCCAGAAATGGAGCGTCGTTGTCAGGAAGTGATTGATACGTGCTGGCGCTTGGAAGACTTTAACCCAATCGTGTCGGTACACGACGTGGGTGCGGGCGGTTTATCCAATGCCATGCCTGAACTGGTGAATGATCATGAGTTAGGCGCGGTATTGAATCTTCGTAAGATTCCATCTTTAGAGCCAGGCATGAGCCCGATGGAAATCTGGTCAAATGAAGCGCAAGAACGTTATGTGTTAGCGATTCGCCCAGAATCCTTAGAACACTTTGAAGAAATCTGTGCCCGTGAGCGTTGTCCGTTTGCGGTACTCGGTGAAGCCACCGAAGCACGTCATTTAACCGTTGAAGACCCATTATTTGAAAATAATGCCGTCGATATTCCAATGCAAGTGATGTTGGGTGGCACGCCACGTATGCAACGTGCTTATGAAACGATTGAGCGGACAGGCAATGACTTTGATGCTGCAAAAGTTGATTTGAAAGATGCGATTTTCCGTGTATTGAAAAACCCAACTGTTGCGTCTAAATCGTTCCTGATCACGATTGGTGACCGCTCGATTACAGGTATGGTTGCACGTGACCAGATGGTGGGTCGCTGGCAGGTTCCTGTTGCCGATGCAGCAGTAACCACCACAAGCTTGCAAGGCTTCACAGGTGAAGCAATGGCAATGGGTGAACGTCCGCCAGTCGCCTTATTGAATCCTGCTGCATCTGCACGTTTAGCGGTTGCGGAAGCGATTACCAACATTGCGTGTGCCAACATCGAACAAATCAGCGATATCAAACTTTCTGCGAACTGGATGGCAGCGGCAGGTCAAAAAGGTGAAGATCAAGCCTTGTTTGAAGGTGTGAAAGCGATTGGTATGGAAATGTGTCCTGCGCTAGGCATCGCAATTCCAGTCGGTAAAGATTCACTTTCAATGCGTACCACTTGGAATGATGGTGAAGACAAAGCCGTGACTTCGCCAATGACAGGTGTGATCACTGCGTTTGCACCTGTTTTAGATGTTCGTAAAACCTTAACGCCTGAATTGAAAAACTTAGCAGACTCTTTAGGAAACGCTGAAGGCTCTGTACTCGTTCGTATTGATCTATCTAAAGGTCAGTTCCGTTTAGGTGGTTCAATCCTTGCGCAAGTGTATAAAGCCATTGGTTCAGTGACACCTGATGTCGATAGTTTTGATGACTTCAAAGCATTCTTTGCCTTGATTCAGGACTGGAACAATCGTGGCGTAATCAAAGCTTACCATGACATCGGTGATGGTGGTTTATTGGCGACTGTTGCCGAGATGATGTTTGCTTCACGCTTAGGTGTCGCTTTAGAAAATCAAACAACTGAAAGTTTATTCGCTGAAGAAATTGGTGCTGTGCTGCAAATTACAGCGGCTGATTGGGTGCAATTGCAAGTTGAAGTTGCAGCATCAAGTTTGAAAGATGCAATTGCGGTTGTGGGGCGTGTCAATACGACGGATCAATTGGCTGTCAATGGATTGACTTTAGAACGTGCTGAATTACAACAGGCATGGGCAGAAGTTTCACATCAAATCCAGCGTTTACGTGACAATGTTGAAACTGCTGATCAAGAGTTTGCACTTATTGCAGATCAAAACCATAAAGGTTTGATCGCACAAGCAACGTATGATTTAAATGAACCTGTTGAAGCGCCGTTTATCAATACACGTCGTCCAAATATGGCAATCTTGCGTGAGCAGGGTGTCAATGGTCATGTGGAAATGGCGGCTGCTTTTGACAAGGTTGGCTTCAATACCATTGATGTCCACATGAGTGACTTGCTTGCAGGCCGTGTTAGCTTGAGCGACTTTGAAGGCTTGGTGGCATGTGGTGGCTTCTCATACGGTGACGTGATGGGTGCTGGTGGTGGCTGGGCGAAATCAGTATTGTTCAATGCAAAATTACGTGATCAGTTTGAACAGTTCTTCCATCGTGAAAATACATTCAGCTTAGGTGTATGTAATGGCTGTCAAATGATGTCGCAACTTGCACCATTGATTCCAGGTGCAGAGCATTGGGGCCGTTTCCACCGTAACATTTCAGAAGTATTCGAAGCGCGTGCAGTCAACGTTCGTGTAGAAAAATCTGTTTCGGTATTGCTCGAAGACATGCAAGGTTCGATTCTGCCAATCGCGGTTGCACATGGCGAAGGTCGTCTGGTTGCCACTGAACAGCAACTTGCTGCATTAAATGCTGAGAATCAGGTGATCTTGCGTTATGTCGATAGTTTGGGTAATCCAACGCAACATTATCCGTTGAACCCGAATGGCTCACCTGAAGCGATTACAGGCTTAACCTCGAAAGATGGTCGTGCAACAGTGATGATGCCGCATCCAGAGCGTAACTTCCGTGCCTTACAGCATTCTTGGAAGCCAGAAGACTGGGCGGAAGATGGTGCTTGGTTACGCATGTTCCGTAATGCACGTAGATTTATTGGTTAATTAAGCAACCAATTGTTGAAAATGCCACTTATTTAGTGGCATTTTTTTTCATAACAGACTGATTTTATAAATAGAATATAATTCACTATTCAATTAAAAATAAATGTTTGATAATCATTTATTTTTTATAAATATAATGAATTGTCTATTATGCGGTAAATATGAATCTGTTATTCTTTTTTATTATGAGGGGAGAAAAATTATGAAAAAATTACTGATACTTACGATGTTGTTAACAGGATGTGCAAGCTCTTATCAACCGCATACTGCTTTTAATAAGAGTGGCTTTAACGAAACAGAACTGACACAGAATCATTTTAAAATCACATTTCAGGGCAATGAAAAAACTTCCACAGAGCGAGCAAGTGACTTGGCTCTGTTACGTGCTTCTGAGTTGATGATTGCCAAAGGTTGCAGCAATTTTAAAGTATTGAGTGCTGCCAATGAAAATATCGGCAGTTTAGTGCTACCGCAAACTCATAAGATTAATGCCTATTCAAGCACAATAGAAAACCGCATTCATGCTGATGCGAATGAATTTTCCAAAGTCTATGCACCTAAATCGACAGTTGAAGTTGGCTGTGCAACAGAAAATGTAGGTGATGAAAGTAAAGTCTATGCTTCAGCCTCCATCAATGAATCAATCAGGCATAAATATGGAATTAGCGTAAAATAGGCAGATTTATGATTCTAGGCATATTGCGATAAGCTTTAGTGGCTTTTGAAAGGCTAAAGTAGAAATAATGCATGATTTTAGAATCTTTCTCATATAAATTAAGCAGATTAGCCACCGTAAGGTGGCTTTATATTGGCTAAAAGATTGAGCAATCGTAGAGAACAATAATGAAATCAAAAATCCATTTCCATGAATTTGCCCTGTTAATGGCATTGTTGATGTCGATTGTATCTTTTTCCATAGATGCGGTCTTGCCCGCGCTAGGTGAAATTGGAAAGGTTTTTACACTGCAAAGTGGCAATCAGGCGCAGTGGGTGATTATTGGTATCTTTTCAGGAATGACGATAGGCCAATTGATCGCAGGGCCATTATCCGATGCGATTGGACGTAAACGGATTTTATTCACGGGAATCGTCATTTACCTTTTGGGAAGCTTGTTGTGCTTCTCCACACAAAGTTTTGAATGGTTTTTGGCTGGACGTTTTATTCAGGGAATTGGGGTTTCAGGGCCGTATGTCGCTTCCATTTCCATCGTGCGGGATAAATACAGCGGTGCACAAATGGCACGTATCATGTCCCTGATTATGATGGTGTTTATGGTTGCACCTGCAATTGCACCAAGTTTGGGGCAGTTGATTATCCATTTCTTTGGCTGGCGCGATATTTTTGTTTTGTATATGGTTTATGCCACGGTTGTAGGCGCATGGGTAGCTTTACGATTGGAAGAAACCCTTGTTCCTGAAAATCGCCTACCCATGCGTTTAGAGGCGTTCCAGCATGGCTTTAAGGAAGTGATCAGTAATAAAACCACCATGAGCTATCTGTTATGTGCTGGCTTCTGTTTTGGTGGGTTTATTGGCTATCTGGGAACTTCACAGCAAATCTTTATGCAGCAGTTTGGTAAAACAGGACAGGAATTTAGTGCCTATTTTGCCGTATTGGCAGGCGTGATGGGGATTGCTTCATTTACCAATTCTAGAATCGTGATGAAATTTGGTATGCGCCCAATCTGTATTTATGGCTTTCTGGGTTTATGCCTGATTTCACTTGCTTTCCTGATCATTCAGTTGATGGGTGTTTCCATCTCTTTCTGGATGTTTATGATGTATGCCTGCATTTTGTTTTTACTGTTTGGAACTTTATTTGGGAATTTAAATGCGATTGCAATGGAACCAATGGGGCATGTTGCTGGTATGGCATCTGCGATTATTGGGGCTGCATCTTCGGTGCTCTCCCTGATTCTGGCCTCTATTATCGGGCAGCTTTATAACGGAACACTCATTCCAATGACCTGCGGTTTTGTGGTTTTATGTGGTTTGGCCTTTGCCATGACCTTATATGAGAAAAGACATTTAAAGGTTTCAGAAAGTGTAGGTGCTTAAATGTGGAAAAGTAGAGAGTAGTTAGCTTTTTTAGCTCCTAAATATTAAAGCATCTGAGAGATAAGAAATCATGAAAAAAGCTGTTCCAGTTGTGGTAAGAAATCATGGGCAAGGCTTGGAAATATTGGCTTTTCGCCATCCATTGGCTGGAACTCAATTGGTCAAGGGGACAATAGAACATGATGAACAATATGAACAGGCCGCTGTCCGTGAACTATTTGAAGAATCTGGATTAGTGGCTAAACCAAAATTCATGGGAAATCTTTTGCTTCAATTTAACCAGCAGGATTGGTATTTCTATCTATGTGACATTAGCTATGCGATTCCTGAGACCTGGGTTTATCATTGTCAGGATGATGGTGGTCTGGCATTTGAATTCTTTTGGTATCCATTAAACCAAAAACCGAATGCAGATTGGCACGAGACTTTTCAGGAAGCATTAGCTTTTATAAGAAAGTATTTTGATCTGGAAAAGTAAAAGCCATCATAAAATGGCTTTTACCTGTATAAGTTTATGGGATTTAGCAATCCTGAGATTTTAGGATCATTGGATGCTTATACATCACATCGGTACGCAGCACATATTTCTGACCTGAAAGCACAGGTGCTCCCTCATGCAACTGTTGATGCTCAAAGACTAGAATCTGTCCAAGTTTTGGTTGGATGTTGGCGATTTGAGTTTCCTTGCATGGTTTCAGCATACCGCTATTACGATAGAAAATCGTTTCGCCACCTGTAAAATCTTCGCTCAGATAGATCAATAAAGTAAGTTGGCTACTGTGCCAATCGTTCACTTCATAAATACCATCATAGTGTGGTCTAAACGTTTCGCCATTTTCATAACGATAAAAACGAAAACGTTCATTTAAGCCACTTAATGTCCAGCCATTGAATTGTTCAGGCAGGAAATGTTTAAGTCTGGAAAATAGGGTTTTGGCAAGCTGAATATCATCATAAATTACACGTTTGTTATTTCTGACATTGGTGAGCACTTGACGAGCTGAGTTTACAAATATATCTGCTGTTTCATAATGATATTTATTGCTGAGCGCGATAAAAGCACCACATTCTTCACTTGAAAACACTTTGTCTACGGTAAAAATCAAAGGTGAGTCTTGATATGTTTGTAGATTTTCTTGTTGTAGTGGCGGTGTTTGTTTGGACATTATCCCATTTTGTAACCTATTGATTTAAAGTTTGGAGTGGCTATTTTAGCATCATTATTTCTTAAATGTTTTACATGGTTCAAATTTTGCTTTTCTTATTGTGGTGATCAGAACTTAGATATTTTGAGTCTTGGAGAGCAGAATGATGAAACATAAAAATCATATTGGAACAATATACACAAAAGATAAGGGTTGGTTTTGGTTTGGATTAACGGTGGTAATCCAGATTTTATGTATTGTGGTGAGCTATCTTGTAATCAATATTTCACTTTGATTGTTGGTGTTTTTTAACGCTATGATTCAATGACTGGTCATCCTATTTGAGTCATTCTATCCATGCTAAAACTTATTTATTACGTTCCTGAGTCACATCTTGATTCTACCAAGCTCGCTATTTTTGAAGTAGGGGCAGGAGGTATTGGTAATTATGAACAGTGTGCATGGCAAGTGAAAGGAATAGGGCAATTTAAGCCTGTTCAAGGTGCAAATCCTTTTTTAGGTCAATTGGATGAACTAGAACAACTTGAGGAATGGAGAGTAGAAACCATTGTTGCAGAAGAAAAGGCAAGTGCTGTTGCAAAAGCATTAAAGGCAAACCATCCTTACGAAGAGCCTGCCTTTGAGTTTATCCAGATTTTGGATATTCAGTAAGATTAGACCTTTTGAATGAACAGGTCACGATCAAATCGGTACTGAGGAAAGAACACGCCGTCTTTGGCACGTTCACCCGCACCAATTACCATGACAGGATATTGCTCATCATTCAGTTTCAGGATTTTACGAACTAGTGGTTCATCAAAACCCTCCATCATACAGCTATCAAAACCGTAGGCACGCAAAGCCAAGACTAAGTTTTCACAGGCCAAGGCGGTGGTTTTGGTTGCCCATAATTTTGCATCAGCAGGATTGAATGCAGTCACAGGAAGTTGTTTATCCAGTGTACGTACTACCTTAAAGGCGACTTTCTTAAAGTTGCCCAATGCGTTGAAGTAACCTGTTTTATAGTTGTATGGAATAAAGCGGTAATACTTCTGTACGGCAGGTGGGGCTTCTGGAAAAGGAAACTCACTAATGTTACGTTTTGCCATTTCATCAAGACGGTCTGTACGGGCAACACAGACAATCAGTTCAGAGGCGGTTTTTGCAGCCAGTTGGTTTAAACAGGCTTTGACCAATTGTTTTTTCTTACCTGAATTTTGCACCACATAAAAAGTCCACGGTTGTAAGTTGGATGAGTTGGGTGCAAGCAGCGCCAAATCCAGACAGGCATCTAAAACTTCGCTAGGAATCGGCTTGTCGGTAAATTTACGCACTGAACGGCGGCTTTCAATCACCTTGCGGAAATTGTCAACATCAATATCCTGTGGCGCGGCTTCATAATAACGTTTCTTTTCTGTTTGTGTTTGTTCTGACATGAGGAAAATATCATCCTAAAGTTATTTTATATTCATATTGGGACGTTCAATAAAAAAACCACCTCGATTTTGCAATGAAGTGGTTTTGTTTTCATTAATGAGTTATTGCCTCATTAATTGAACTGGGAAAAATCAGGTTTACGCTTTTGCATAAAGGCCTGTACCGCTTCCATCATTTCAGGTGAGCGGACACGTTGCATAAAGATTTCTGCTTCATCATCCACACAGGCAATAATTTCAGCCAGGTCTTTTTTCATGAGTGCCTTGCTTTGTTTCAGTGAAGCCAATGGCAGGGCAGCAAGATGTTGTGCCGTTTGTTGTGCCGTTGCATAAACATCTTCAACCACATCATTCACCAGATTTGCTTTTACTGCTGTTGCAGCATCAAACTTTTTCGCCGTGAATAATAGTTCGGCTGCTTTTTGATAGCCTGCCTGTTTCACCAATAAACGGCTTGCAGCACCTTCTGGAGAAAGGCCAAGACTCACAAATGGAATCTGGAACAGGGCTGTATTGTCAGCAAATACCATATCGGCATGTAACAGGATCGTTACACCAATACCAATTGCCACGCCTTTTACCGCAATAATCAGTGGCTTAGAAAAACGAGCCGCAGCTTTTAATAATACAAATGGCGGCTGGTCACCCGCTTTGCCTTCATATGGCTTTTGCATAAAGCCCATGAAGTCTTTCATGTCATTACCCGCCGTAAAGTCCTGTTCTGCACCACGGAAAATCACCACGCGAACGTCCTTGTTGGTATCTGCTTCATCTAAAGCCTTTGCGATCCACAGGTAAAGTTCACCATAAAGTGCATTTTTTGCTTCTGAACGGTTAATGGCTAAGGTGAGTACGCCATCTTCTAAATTTGCTTGCAAATGTTGATGAGGTTGTTGAATACAGCTAAGTGTCATCGTACTATCCTTGCTTTAATCCAGATTGATTTTTAAGTGTCCTCATTATGTCGCATATTTACCTGAATGGTGCAACTGATGAGTTCACAAAAAGTGAAATGACGCCTATGTACACATTTGACTATCTTGTTTTTATTGGACGCTTTCAGCCATTTCATCTGGCTCATATGCAAACCATTGAAATTGCCTTGCAGCAAAGTCAGCATGTGATCTTGGCTTTGGGGTCGGCACAATTGGAACGGAATATCAAGAATCCATTTTTGGCGACTGAACGTGAGCAGATGATTCTCTCCAATTTTTCAGAGCAAGACCAAAAACGGATTCACTTTGTGCATGTGATTGATGTTTATAATGATGAAAAATGGGTGAAGCAGGTTAAAGGGCTTGTTAACCAGATCATCCAGCCAAATGCGAAAGTTGGCCTGATTGGTCACTTTAAGGATGAGTCCTCCTATTACTTGGCCTTGTTTCCTGAGTGGGAAATGGTGGAATTGGACAGCCTGAAAGATGCGATTTCGGCAACACCAATGCGAGAAGCCTATTATCGCGGTGAGATACATACGGAATTTTTTCCAGAGGGGACAGTCCAGTTCCTTACGCAATTTCAGAAGTCCCCAATCTACACTGAATTACAGAAAAAATATCTCGCCGATGACCGCAGTAATATTCAGTAAATTAGTTGAATGTTTTTAACTCATTGATGAGGAAATCAATAAAAACACGGATATGAAAAGATTCGTGTTTTTTAGATGGATAAACCAAAGAAAAAGGGCGTGATGCTCCAGAAAAGTCTTTTAGGACTTCAACAAGTTCATTATTTTCGAGTTCTTTTTCCACAATAAAGCGATAGGTCTGCAATAAACCTGCACCATGTTTGGCTAAGGTGACGGTTCCTAAAATATCATCCAGACAACGTAGTTTTGCGGTGGTGACATATTCAACAATTTGGCGATTTACATTGAATAGCCAGGCTACATTTTTTCCTGTGCTGGGGAGTACAAACTGAATGCATTGGTGCTGCTGCAAGTCCTCAATGTTTTGCGGTGTACCAAATTGCTTTATATATTGCGGTGATGCAACCACAACCAGTTCCGCTTGTTCGAGTTGGCGTGCAATCAGGCTTGAATCAGCAAACTGTCGTCCACGAATCGCCAGATCATAACCCTCCGCTATAAAGTCCACATTTTTATTGGTGAGCTGTATATCAATCTCGATCTTTGGATATTGCTGTGAGAACTTTGCCAGTAAAGGCAATATTCGATAATGCCCATAAGGTGTGGGAACGCTGATTCTGATGAGACCAGTAGGTTGCTGGTTCTGGTTTTTTAATTGTTGCTCCGCTTCAAGAATCTGGTTCAATGCCTGTTTGCATTCATCGAAATATATTTTGCCTTGCGGGGTTAAACGGACCTGACGAGTGGTTCTGACAAAAAGGGGGATGGTCAAATGCTTTTCCAGACGGGCAATGGAACGACTCACGGCTGCTGGGCTGACCCCCGCATGCAGTGCCGCTTTGGAAAAACTTTGATATTCAGCAACCAGACAAAACAGTTCTACACTGCTAAACATCATGCGTTTGAGTTGTTGAGTCATTGATTACACCATGTAAAAAATGATTTGAGTTATATGCTATTTAAGCAC
Organism: Acinetobacter sp. GD03645; assembly: GCF_029845285.1. NCBI lineage: Bacteria > Pseudomonadati > Pseudomonadota > Gammaproteobacteria > Moraxellales > Moraxellaceae > Acinetobacter > Acinetobacter sp. GD03645. Next base: position 79,277 of record NZ_JAOCLL010000011.1, read on the forward strand.
ATAAATGTAAATAATAAGATGGCTACATCCTTTGTGATGGAGTGATTATATGAAACTATTTTATTCACCAGACGCCTGTTCTTTAGCCCCGCATATTGTTTTAAGAGAACTTGGAATTTCCTTTGAGTTGATCAAGGTGGATTTACAGCAGCATCTGACTGCGTTGGGCGAGGATTTTTATCAGTTTAATCCAAAAGGACAGGTGCCTTTGTTACAGCTTGGGGATGGTTCATTTTTAACTGAGGGTGCTGTCATCAGCCAGTTTCTGGTTGATCAGGCTGGTCGAAGAGATTTGTTGGCTGAAATCAATACACCGCAACGTTATCAAGTGCTGGCATGGATGAACTTTATTGCTTCAGAAATTCATAAGGCATATTCACCATTTTTCCATGAATCGTATGGTGAGCAGAGCAAAGCTGTATTTAGCGAAATCTTAAATAAGCACTATGAATGTGTGGATCAGCAATTGGCTGGGCAAGACTATTTAACTGGAAATGATTTCACCATTGCGGATATTTACCTGTTTGTCGTAACGCGATGGGCTGGCTTTATTGACTTAGAGCTGGGACATTTTATTCATTTGACCAGATTTATGCAGCAAGTTGCCAACCGTCAAACAGTCCAGGAAGCGATTGCAGCCGAAGCTGCTTAGAAACATCTATCTTAATAAAATAATACCAGAGGAGAGGAAAATCATGCCTTATATCCTGATTCAAGTGACGAAAGAGAATGTTTCAGTACAGCAAAAGCAGCAACTGATTAAAGAGGCGACAGAGCTTGTGGTTCGGGTGCTGGACAAAGATCCTGCAACCACATTTGTGGTGATTGATGAAGTGGATACAGATAATTGGGGCGTGGCGGGCGAATCGGTATCCATGCTAAGACAGAAACAGAGCATAAAAGTAGGCGATGGAATTGGGTGACAAATATGGTTAAACACACAATTTTAGATATTCATTCGCAACTCCAGAAATATTTTGATGGTTTATATTTTTGTGATGTGAATCAACTGCAAGATGTGTTGCATCCTGATGCAGTTTATATCAATGCAAACGATGATCCTCTCTTGAAAATGGATATGGAATCATATTTTGCAATTGTGGAAAAACGTGTTTCACCCGCATCTAAAAATGAGTTAAGACAGGATAAAATTGTCTCAATCAACCTGATTCATGATCAATTGGCGATAGTGCATGTTGAGTGCGCTATCCAACCGAAATACTTTTATGATGCATTAACACTGATATATGAACAGCAGCAATGGAAAATTATCGCCAAAGTTTTTCATTATGAAACTCTGTCATCTTGAATCTTTCAAGATTAAAAAGGAAGTTGCTTGGGTTTATGTGACTTAAGCATCTTCCCAAAAGATGATTCGGTTTGAAAATGGATCGGTGATGCTCAGTTCCAGAGTTTCCCAGTCTGTTTTTTCAATTTGAGGCTTGGCAAACCTATAATCACTTTTAGTCAGTTCAGCATGCAGCGAGGCAAGGTCTTCCCAATAAATACGGATGGCGCTATGCGGACTAGCATCACCAAAATGCTCTGAAAGGTGAATGATACAGTCGCCTTTGGAAACCTGTAGGTATAAAGGAAAGTTGTCTCCAAACCTGTGCTGCCAGTCAATCTGGAAACCTAGATATTCCAGATAGAAACTATTGGCCAACTCAAGATCAAAGATCCGAAAGATGGGGGTAATTGTACCAGACTGCATGATGCTTCCTCTTAACGAACACCAAATTGTTGCACCCAGTATGCCTTGGGTTTTTCTGATTGATCAAAGCTACAGGCAACTGCGTAATCGGTAAATTTTGACTGCATCAGGTTGCTGCAATGCACAGGGCTGCTGACCCAGGTTGCCATGACTTCATCCAGATTCTTTTGTCCACGTGCCACATTCTCACCGCCACCCCGCGTTTTAACCTGATACAGTTGAAGACGTGACCTTAAATTCAAGCCTGTGCTACTGGTATGACCCAGAAAATTATGTTCTGCCATATCCTGTGCATGGGCAAGAGAACTCCTATGCAGACCGCTATTCCATGTTAGTGGTGCCACAGCGGCAAAATATTGTTGCCCACATTGACGGGGATGTTGCCGAATTTCATTAATTGCATTCATGATGACCTGCTGATAGGCGGGATTCTGTAAATCCTGACAGCTTATTTCCAGGGCGGGTTTTTGAATTTGGGGAATGGACGCAGCAATGTCCTGTGGCATCGTGGTTGAACTCACCCCACATGCTGAGATAAAAAGATAAAAAGGCAACGAGATAAATACCTTGAACTGACTCATTTGGATGCCTTTGGTTGAATTATTTGAATATTTTCATCATACGCCAAGCTCAAAGATAGGAGCAATTTGCCGCAACAAAAAAGCAAGTGAAACTTGCCTTTTGTTACCTAGGTTTACGAAGCTGCTTGCAGTGTTTTTAAATCTTCAAGCACCTGTTCGGCATGTCCTGCGGCCTTTACTTTTCTATAGCTTTTAACCAGTTGTTTGTTATGGAAAATAAAGGTAGAGCGTTCAATACCCATCACCTGTTTGCCATACATATTTTTTTCCTTAATCACATCAAAGTGTTTACAAAGCACTTCTTCCTTATCGCTAATCAGGTCAATGGTCAGTGCCTGTTTTTCGGTAAAGTTCTGGTGTGCCTTGACCGAGTCGCGGGATACACCAATGATTTTACAGTTCAATCCATCAAACTGGTCTTTTAGGCAGGAAAAGCCAACCGCCTGGGTTGTACACCCAGGAGTTGAGTCTTTTGGGTAAAAATATAATACCAGCCATTCATTTGTGAGTTCGGCTAGGTTGATTTCGCCCTGAGTGGCTGGAAAGGTTTGATTGGGTAACTGGATTTGTTCAGACATTTTGTATCCTTTGCCAAAGCTAAATTTGATCTAATTCAAGGGGTAAAAAAGCATATTCTTCATGATAAACAATATTTCCCTGACGTACAGGAATAGCTTTGTTAAAAATTGGCCCGTCAATCACAGTGGTATGGAATTCTCCACCCTCACCGCAAGGATCAATGCCACGATGCTCAAGTTCCTGAATGTATTCCAGTGTCAGGATTTTGCCTAAATCCTCAACTTGCATGCCCAGTTTTAGGTTTACGGTGACAATCACGCTACGGAAGCCAAGATTGATAAACTCTTCAACCACCTCTCGGTGAGGGCGTAGCCATAGCGGCATACCCAGTTTCAGCCCGACTTGTTGGGTAACGCGATCATGCCAGCAACCATGCTGGGGCATATCCAGGTCCCCTGTGACCAGTACCTCAGCCCTTTGTTGTTTGGCCTGACGGAGTAGCTCTATGAACTTGCTTTCATAATCTACCCAACTTGAGGAGGCCATAAAAACAGGCAAACCAATTGAGTCAGCTTGTGCTCGGATAATATCAAGCGGCATGGCATGTGAACGGGAGCGCTGACCCTGTTCTTCCAGCATCACAATCAGTCCAATGACCTTGCCTGTTTGCAGGGTATGATACAAGGCGAGGGAACTATCCTTGCCACCACTAAAGGAAACAATACATTGGCTGTGGTGGGCATTGGTTTTCCATTGGTCCTGCATGGTATTGTTCAACTTATTAGAGATAAAGGAAATTTTAACAGAACTTATAAAAAAGCCTGCATCAATGCAGGCCTTGTTTACAACAGCGCAGGATTATTTTTTAGGTGCCTGTTGCTGGGCAGCTTTCATTGCTTCCTCAGTCAACTTTTCTAGCTTGGTAACAAGCGGTGCACCTAGGCAAGCCTGTAAATCCTTATTCTGTTGCTGTACAAAGGCAAGGGAGCTTGGACTTTTCTTGGTATTGATTGCACTTTGAATTTCCCATTTCTGTGCTTCAGTTACTTTGCCCTGTGCTTCAATATTACAAGAACAGAATTTGCTGACTTCTGCCGCAGTCAGTTTTCCACCCTTTGTGGTCTGGTCTTTACAGACGTTGATCAATGCAGATTTGACATTGGTACTTTTATACGCAGCTTGGAGTGGATTCTCATCCGCAGCATGGGTTGCCGTTGCAAGTAGGGCAGCCGCTGACATCATTGTGGAAAGAATAAGATTTGATTTAAAAAACTTCATATATTGTACCTAATTATAACCCTATATCGTCTATTCGGTATAACGTGTAGGATCCGCAATACCTGCTTCGATAAAACCTTGTTGACGTAAACGGCAACTGTCGCATTTGCCACACGCACGTCCTTGAGCATCTGCTTGATAGCAGGATACCGTTTGACTATAGTCTACGCCATGTTCGATACCTAAGCGTATAATATTCGCTTTGGATAAATGTAACAAAGGTGTTTCAATTTTAAGGGGTTTTCCTTCCACACCCGCTTTTGTTGCCAAACGCGCAAGATTGGCAAATGCATCAATAAACTCAGGACGACAGTCAGGATATCCTGAATAATCAACGGCATTGACTCCAATCACGATGGCTTCGGCATCAAAAACCTCAGCGGCGGCAAGTGCATAGGACAGGAAAATTGTGTTACGTGCAGGAACATAAGTTACAGGAATACCTTCCTGTAATTGTTCTGGCACATCAATGTTATGGTCTGTAAGTGCCGAGCCACCTAAATTTCCAAGATCAATATTAATGACACGGTGCTCAACACCCGCATGCTGGGTCAAGGCCCTGGCTGCATCAAGTTCTGTGGTGGAGCGCTGTCCATACATAAAACTAATGGCAATACATTCATAGCGTGCTTGTGCCCAGGCAAGGCAAGTTGTTGAGTCTAAGCCACCAGACAATAATACGATGGCGCGGGAACGCATATTATTTTCCATGATTCAACCTAAATATATTTAATGAAAGCAAATTCGAAAATGAACCGAGTTTGAACTGTTTAGCGACCAGATTCATCATTCCACAACAGTTTATGCAACTGTAGCTGGAAGCGAACAGGGAGATGGTCATCTAAAACCCACTGTGCCAGGTCACGCGCAAAAGCAGGCAGGACAGCAGCACCTTTTTCAACGGCAAAGGCAGGGGAGAACCAAACGGTACTGACCTTATCCTGCAATTGAAAATTGATCAATTGTTGCTTCGACCATTCATAATCCTCACGATTACAAATCACAAACTTAATTTGATCATGTAGGGTTAAATAGTCAAGATTGGTTAATAAATTACGATGGTCTTCTTTTGATGTCGGTGTCTTTAAATCAAGCACTTTGGAAACACGGGGGTCAACCTTGGAAACATCCAACGCACCACTGGTTTCAAGTGACACCTGAAAACCTAAATCACATAAGCGTTGTAATAATATTAGACAATTGGGTTGTGCCAGAGGTTCACCTCCAGTGACACAAATATAAGGTGTTTTATATTGGCTTGCTGTTTCAATGATGTGTTCAAGTGACAGACGTTCACCGCCCTCAAATGAATAGGTGGTATCACAATAACTGCAACGTAATGGGCAACCTGTCAGGCGAATAAAAACGGTAGGTAAACCAAAAGTGTTCGCTTCGCCTTGCAAGGAATAAAAAATCTCGGTAATGCGTAAACCAGCCGCAGGATCGGAGACAGGAATTGCAGAAGAACGTAAGGAAGCCATAGATTCAGAACCACACCATATAAAAGAACAAAATCCCTACAACCATGACTGGTTGTAGAGACGAAGAATAACGGGATTAGAGTTGCTTAGTCAGCGCGTAACAAGTCATTCAAGCTGGTTTTTGCACGTGTTTTTGCATCCACTTTCTTCACGATAATCGCGGCATAAAGGCTGTAGGTACCACACTTAGATGGCAGACTGCCCGCAACAACCACAGAACCTGCTGGTACTCGGCCATAATGGATCTCGCCAGTTTCACGGTCATAAATCTTGGTGGACTGGCCAATGAAAACGCCCATTGAAATCACAGAACCTTCACCAACAATCACGCCTTCAACGATTTCAGAACGGGCACCGATGAAACAGTTGTCTTCAATAATGGTTGGATTTGCCTGTAATGGTTCTAACACACCACCAATACCCACACCACCTGACAGGTGAACATTCTTGCCGATTTGTGCACATGAACCTACAGTAGCCCATGTATCCACCATTGTACCCTCATCCACATAGGCACCAATGTTGACATAAGATGGCATCAACACCACATTTTTTGCCTGGAAGCTGCCACGACGAGCAACCGCAGGTGGTACAACACGCACGCCAGCCGCTTTAAACTGCTCTTCAGTCCAACCTGAGTATTTGGTTGCCACCTTGTCATAGAACTGTAGATCACATGCTTCGATTGGCTGGTTGTCATTCAGTTTGAACGAAAGTAAAACGGCTTTTTTTAACCATTGGTGAACAACCCACTCACCATCGATTTTTTCAGCAACACGAAGTGTGCCATTGTCCAAACCTGCCAATGCTTCTTCTACAGCCTGACGAATTTCAGTAGGGCAGTCCGCTGCGCTATAGTTGGCACGGTCTTCAAATGCTTGCTCAATGATCGTAGAAAGCTGAGACATGATCTTCCTTCTTCCAAAAAAATTTTGAAGATTTTACACTAATTTGCTACAAGAATCTTTGAAAAAAATAGTTACAATAATTTGTTTTTAAAATATGGAATAAAACGGTAATGAAAGCGGATTTAGTTGTTTTTTATTCATTATTTTGGAATACACAATTATCCTGAATTTGTATCAAAAAATAACAAAAAGTAATCAGTTTCTGTATAAAAAGATATGAATCATTATTTTAATATAAAACCACGGTAACAATTATATTTAAATAAAAGCGTTTTTTTTGAGGAGACTTCAATGAAAGCTGTACGTATTCTTTTAAGTGCTGGTATTTTAACTGCAATTGCTGGAACAACTTTTGCGGCTGATGAGCGTATTGTGACAGATGAGGGTGTAGCAACTTTCTCTTTCTTGAAACCAGCATCTGTTCGTGCTGAAGTTGGTACAACAGGTTATGGTGGAGCAATTTCTTACAATGCCAATCCATATGTGGGTGTAACACTGGGTTATAACGGTGGTGATATCTCATGGTCAGATGATCTCAAGATTAATGGTTCAAAGTATGACCTTGATATGGATAACAACAACGTTTATTTAAACGCTGAGATTCGTCCTTGGGCAAATTGGTTCTATGTTGCAACTGGTGTATCTTACCTTGACAATGATTATGGTTTGGAGCGTCGTGCGGGACAAAATGCTTCATTTAAGGTTGATGGCGCACGTTTTGCAAACCCTCTAGGCACTACTCAAATTAACGGTACGATGAAATACAAAAATGATATCGTACCTTATGTAGGTGTAGGCTTCTCTCCTGCAATTACTAACCGTTGGGGTGTATTTGGAGAGTTGGGAGCTTATTATACAGGTAACCCAACTGTTAGTTTAAATGCTGACGCAGCTTCATTGGCATTAGTTGGCGATGATGGACGTACATTAGGTCAGGCAATTCGCGCTGAAGAACGCAAAATTGAGAACAAAGGTACTTATGAATGGTTGCCTGCTGCTAAACTTGGTGTAAGTTTCCGTTTCTAATACTTAGTTGTTATAAAAAACGAGCGTAATGCTCGTTTTTTTATGTCTGTTTTATTGCAATATTCAAGTATATCCAAGCTTTTCCATCTTTAAAAAAGCTACCGCTTATCTATTGTCGGGCTGTGATTATAAAAAAACCTTGATTGTATGTTTCACTTTGTTTAATGATCAAAACAACAGCATTATGAAATAAAGGAGAACAATTCCAGAAAGTTTATAAAATAAAAATGAATCAGGATGAAATTCAATATAATACGATAAGGATAAGATAATATGCAGCCATCCAACGGAACAGCCACAACTTCATTATGGTCAAAAGTTGCAGTCATCACCGATTTATTTGCTTTTCCACTGAGAACCTCTCATTACCTTGAGTTGGTAAATCCACTCTGGTCAACCCATAAATTACAGGCAAGGATTGAGCGTGTATGGGATGAGACCAAAGATGCCCGTACCATTACCTTAAAACCTGGTCTAAATTGGCGTGGTCACCGTGCTGGTCAGCATGTTCGGGTCGGTATTCCTGTTGAGGGAATGCACTATACCCGAACCTATACCATCTCTTCCTCACCTGAACGGGAAGAGCAGGATGGATGTTTTACCATTACGGTAAAAGCCATTGCAGATGGACGTATCTCACGCCACATCGTGCGTAATTTAAAGGTTGGAGATTATTTACCCATTGGTTTGCCACAGGGCGATTTTTATCTGCCCGATGCACAGCCCGTAAAACCTCTATTTATTACCGCAGGCAGTGGTATTACTCCAGCCAGAAGTATGATCACCAGTTTGATTGCACGGGAACGTTTGGCTGATAGTGTGCATATTCATTATGCACCGCATGAGTTTGACATGATTTTTGGGCAGGAGTTGCGGCAACTGGCGCAACAATATCCACGTTACACCTTGCATGAAGTGCATACCCATGCATTGGGGGATGAACAGGAAAAACGCCGTCAATGCTATTTTAATGAAGACCAGCTCTCCCGACTTTGCCCTGACTGGCATGAGCGGGAAGTCTATGCCTGTGGTCCACCAGCTTTGCTGGATGCGGTTGAACAATTGTTTGAACAGGCTGGGCGTTCCCGCTACGTGCATACTGAACGCTTTCGTGCCGCATTTGCAGAAGTACCTCAAGATGCGGTGGGTGGTCTGGTGCGTTTTGCGCAAAGTGATATTGCGGTACAGGCCGATCATCAGACTCCATTATTGCGTGTTGCCGAAGATGCAGGGATGAATCCACCGCATGGCTGTCGAATGGGGATTTGTCATACCTGTAATACCACGCTGGTTTCAGGTTGTGTCCGTGATTTGCGTACAGGCAAGATTATTAATGAAGCAGGCAGCATTGTACAAACCTGTGTTTGTGCAGCGGCTGGTGATTGTGAACTGAATCAATAGGAGCGGATGAGATGACACATAAACTTCCTGTAAATCTTACTGATGCCCAGATTGAAGAGTTCGGTCGTGAAATGGATGCCATTTATAACGAAGTCATGGACAGTCGGGGAGAGAAAGACCGTGCCTATATTCTCAAGGTGATTCGTACCCAACGCAGTATGGCGGTGATTGGACGGATCATTATTTATGCAGGCCTGTTTTTTATTCCTGCATGGGGGCATGCCCTAGCGTCATGGGGAATCGCATTAGGCATTATGGCAATTGGTACATTTATGCTGGGGTGTGCCAAAATTCTGGAAAATATGGAAATTGGCCATAATGTGATGCATGCCCAGTGGGACTGGATGAAAGACCCCGAAATTCAGTCCAATACTTGGGAATGGGATAACATGAGCCCGTCTGATCGTTGGATGAACTCGCATAATGTGGTACACCATACCTGGACCAATGTATTGGAAAAAGATTTGGATGTGGGGTATGGCATTTTGCGGGTGACACCGATGCAGCCGTGGAAACCCTCTTTTTTATTGCAACCCCTTTGGTTTATTTTGTTGATGCTGCTGTTTGAGGAGGGTGTAGCCCTGCATGAACAGGTCATTGATGACACACTGAAAGGCAAGAAAACATGGAAAGAAACACTTCCGATGTTTCGGCACATTGGCCGTAAAGTTCGTGGGCAGGTGATTAAAGATTATCTGATGTGGCCTCTGGCAGCCATGCTGGTCAGTATCCCAATTTCTTTTTATGTGCCTGCCTCACCGTTCTTGGTGTTTGGGCTGGTGGCTGGTGCAAATGCGATTGCCAATATCATTCGTAATGTCTGGGCCTTTGTGATTATTTTCTGTGGACATTTTCCAGCAGGGGTTCATACCTTTACCCTGGAGCAGGTTGAGGGAGAAACACGAGCAAGATGGTATTTACGTCAAATGCTCGGTTCAGCCAACATTGAGGGCGGTAAACTGTTCCATATTATGTCGGGAAATTTAAGCCATCAGATTGAGCATCATATTTTTCCTGATATGTGTAGCAACCGTTATCCAGAAGTGTCGCCCCGTGTTGAGGCATTGGCTGCACGCTATGGGATTCCCTATAACAGGGGTTCTTTAACACGACAGTTTGGCACAACATGGTGGAATAACATTCGTTTGGCATTTCCTAATTCATGAATAAACCCATAATTTTATAATTTAAAAGCCTATTCAGTGTAAGTTGAATAGGCTTTTGATTATTCATCAGGATAGGCAACTTTTTTAAGCGCCCTGATATCGGTTTCAGGTGAGCATAAGGAAATAAACTCATAACCATAACCACGAAGCAAATGTCCTTTGCGTACAGCAATCCATGTGGTATTGGCACCAAAAATATCGGTTTTGATCTGTTGTAGACGATAATCCCGCTCAGCATCATAGGCGACATCATTGACAATCCCTACACCCATATTCAGTTCAACATAGGTCTTGATGACATCGGCATCAAGTGCAGACATCACAATGTCAGCATGCAGTTGCGCATCTTCAAAGGCCTTGTCAATTTTTGAACGGCCTGTAAAACCACCATGATAGGTAATCAACGGATATTCCGCCAAGACTTCAAGGCTAATTTTGTCCAATTTGGCTAATGGGTGATCTTTAGGCGTAATGATGCTGTGATGCCATTCATAATAAGGCACGCTTGCCAGATTTTCTTCTGTGGTTAATGATTCCGTTGCGATGCCAATATCCGCCTCGCCCTGAAGTAGCATTTCTGCAATTTCTACTGGACTGGCCTGTTGTAAGACCAAGTGAACTTTTGGAAATAATTTCTTGAATTGATTCACAATCGGTGGAAGTACATAACGTGCCTGAGTATGGGTGGTGGCAATGGTCAGTGTTCCTTCATCCACCTTGTTAAAGTCATCGGCAAGACGCTTGATATTGTCTGCATCGACCAGCATGCGTTCAACAATACTCAACAATGACTGGCCTGGTTCAGTCAGCCCCAGTAAACGTTTACCTTTACGGACAAACAGTTGTACGCCTAATTCATCTTCCAGATCTTTAATGTGTTTACTGACACCTGACTGGGAGGTATAAAGTGCCGCAGACGCTTCGGTTAAATTAAAGTTTTGACGAACAGTTTCCCGAATAATTCTGAGTTGTTGAAAGTTCATAAATATTTTTCCACATATAGAGGTGGGGAACAACTAAAGTTCAGTAGGGAAGTTTAGTGTTCCTCCATATATTATTTTAAGCCACTTGAGTCGTTTGGTCTGCAAATAAATGAAGTTGAGCTGCACTAATCCAAACGGTTTGGTTTGGTCTGAACTGATGTAAGTTCGCTTCTTCTACACTTAATAAAATCTCGATGTTGCGTCCACTGCGATCTTGTAATTCAGCAATGACTTTACCTGCAATCCAGACTTCACGTAAGAAGGTTGCCTCAATGCTATTGGGTTGGGGTTGCGCATGAATATGCAGTTCATTTGGCCGTGCAAAGGCGATCACCTTGCCTTGTGGCGCATCAATAGCAGTTGGTAACTGAATACGGTCATCCCCAAGGCGAATGATACCGTCCGTATGTTCACCCTCAAAGCGGTTGGCCTGACCCAGGAAATCAAACACGAATGGTGTGGCTGGTTTTTCATACACTTCACGTGGTGAACCGATTTGCTCGACATCACCCTTGTTCATCACAATGATTTGATCGGCAACTTCCAGTGCTTCTTCCTGATCATGGGTCACAAAGATCGAGGTGATATGCAGTTCATCATGCAGGGTACGCAACCAGCGACGCAATTCCTTACGCACCTTGGCATCCAGTGCGCCAAAAGGTTCATCCAGAAGCAATACACGAGGTTCAACCGCCAAGGCACGAGCCAAAGCAATACGTTGACGTTGACCACCCGAAAGCTGGGCAGGATAACGGTCTGCCAAGAATCCCAATTGAACCAGGTCCAATAAACGGGTTACACGTTTTTTAATTTCGGCTTCTGTTGGACGGGTAGCACGTGGGCGCACTCGTAAACCGAAAGCAATATTGTCAAATACAGTCATGTGGCGGAACAGGGCATAGTGCTGGAACACAAAGCCGACCTGACGTTCACGCACATGGATATTGGTGGCATCCTCACCCTCAAGCAAGACCTGACCGCCATCCGCAGATTCAAGTCCTGCAATGATGCGTAACAGTGTGGTTTTACCGCAGCCAGATGGACCGAGCAATGCAACCAGTTCACCCTCAGGAAAGTCTAGGGAAATGTTTTTTAGCGCATGGAATGCACCAAAGTGTTTTTCAATATTTTTAACTTGAATACTCATGTGTTCATTCCTTATGTATTTGGCTGATGTTCATTGGCTTGGTCTTGACGGATTTCTAACCATGTTTTCAAAATCAGGGTAATGATCGCTAAAAATGCCAGTAATGAAGACACAGCAAATGCAGCACTAAAGGTATATTCGTTATAAAGAATCTCAACGTGTAACGGTAAGGTATTGGTCTGACCACGAATATGTCCTGACACCACCGATACCGCACCAAACTCACCCATTGCACGGGCATTACATAGAATCACACCGTAAATCAGACCCCATTTAATATTTGGCAGGGTCACTTTCCAAAAGGTTTGCCAGCCTGAAGCGCCCAAAACAATTGCAGCTTCTTCTTCCTCTGTGCCTTGCGCTTCCATTAGGGGAATCAATTCACGGGCAACAAAAGGAACGGTAATAAAAATGGTCGCCAATACAATCGCAGGAACTGCATACAGAATCTTGATGTCATGATCCATTAACCAGCCACCAATCCAGCCTTGTGTACCAAAAATCAGCACCAGCATTAAACCTGCAATGACAGGGGAAACCGAAAACGGCATATCAATAATGGTGGTGAGGATGGCCTTGCCACGGAACTGGAATTTAGCCACCGCCCATGCCGCGGCAACCCCGAATACCACATTGATTGGAACGGCAATCACAGCAGTTAATAAAGTCAGCTTCACCGCAGACAGGGTATCTGAATCGGTCAAGGCATTGATATACACTTCAATCCCTTGTTTAAATGCTTCTACAAACACCAGAATTAGCGGCAAAATCAGGCAGCTCAGAAAGAAAATCATTGCCACTGTGATCAGCGTATAACGTACCCAGGTCGGTTCACGGGTTGCATCGCGGGCCTGTAACTTGAGTGCCAAGGCATTGCTATTGTTATTTAAGCTCATTGTGCAACTCTCCCTGTACGACGGCTTGCCCATGCCTGTAATAAGTTAATTAAAAATAGGATGGCAAAGGAGAGGACCAGCATCACCACGGCAATGGTGGTTGCACCTGCATAATCATATTCTTCCAGACGGGAAATAATCATCAATGGTGCAATCTCGGTCTTATATGGCATATTCCCAGCGATGAAAATAACTGAACCATATTCACCCACACCACGGGCAAATGCCAGCGCAAAACCTGTCAGTAATGCAGGGAATAAAATCGGCAGAATCACCTTGCTAATGGTTTGCCAGCGATTTGCGCCCAGTGCAGAAGCCGCTTCTTCCAGTTCCGTTTCAATGTCACTGAGTACAGGTTGTACGGTACGCACCACAAAAGGCAGGCCAATAAAGATCAGCGCAAGGGTAATACCCAGCGGGGTATAGGCCACATGAATACCTAAGGGTTCAAGATATTGTCCAATCCAGCCGTTTTTCGCATACAGCGAAGTCAGAGCAATACCTGCAACCGCAGTTGGTAATGCAAAAGGAAGATCAACCAGTGCATCGACAATTCTTTTGCCTGGAAAGCTATAACGTACCAAGCACCATGCCAGTAATAAGCCAAAAATCACATTGACTGTGGCGGCAATCAAGGCGGCACTAAAGCTCAGTTGTAAAGACTTTAAAATTCGTTCTGAAGTTAAGATTTCCCATAATCCGTCCCATCCAATCCCAAAAGATTTGATAAATACAGCAGATAAAGGAATAAGCACAATCAAAGACACGTAAGCGAGGGTAAAGCCTAAAGAGAGACCAAACCCAGGCAGCACTCGGGAACGCTGCGACATGATATTTCCTCAAGAAGAGAGATGCTTGCTAAAGACCAGTAAGCAAATAAATAACGCGAAAACCAAAAGTATGAAGAGCTGAGCTTAGGCAAATTTCAGGTTAAAATTTGCCTGACTCATTCGGTTTACAGGCTGTATCTTTTTTTCGGGCAGCATGTAATTGAGGATTTCAGGAAAAGGACCAAACCCAGATGCCACATTGATATGACCAACCTGACCCAGATTAATCGGAGTGAGTTTCCATGCCTGTGCAAGTTGTAATGCATCGACATAACCCAGCCACGGATCATTTTCACTAATTAATAAAGTGGTCGGTACATCAATGCTGAGCTGATGAAAATATTGCTTGTAGTCCGTCAGACTATGACGGGCAAAACCACTTTCACCAAAACGGGCAGGGTTGGCAGGTGCCACCAGAATCAGGTTTTTCACTTTTGCCCTGAGTTCAGGATGTTCAGCAAGTGCCGCAACACTGGTTAGGCAACCAAAGCTGTGTGCAACGATTTGTACAGGCGATTTAACTGCCGCAACTGTTTTGACAAACTGGGCAACCCATTCATTTAATACTGGTCGGTCCCAGTGTTTTTGCTGCACACGAGAACTAGACACGAGTTGCTGTTGTAACCACGACTGCCAATGTTGTGCTTCACTGCTACCAACACCAGGAACAATGACTGTATGAACCATGTCTATTCTCCTTTAAATTTTCTTAACCTCTCCCTAGCCCTCTCCTAATAAGAGAGGGAATATCACGAATATGAGTAAGTCTTTGTATTCGTGGGAAGTCTCCCTCCTTTTAGGAGGGATGAGGAACGATTATAGTTCCGCAAGAGGGAGGGATTCTATTTGCCTGTGCTATTGGTCTTAACGATCTGGTCGAAAATACCGCCGTTGTCAAAGTGGGTTTTTTGTACCTTGGTCCAGCCACCAAACTCTTTATCAATGGTGACAAGTTTGAGCGGCTTAAATACATTGCTGTATTTCTTCAATGTGTCTGCATTACGCGGACGGTAGAAGTTACGCGCTGCAATTTCCTGACCTGCTGGTGAATACAGATAGTTCAGGTAACCACGGGCAATTTGCAGGTTACCTTTCTTCTCGGCATTTTTCTCAACCACTGCCACAGGCGGTTCAGCCAGAATTGAAAGTGATGGCGTCACAATCTCAAACTTGCCTGGCTGCTCACGTACGGCAAGGAACGCCTCATTTTCCCAAGCCAGCAACACGTCACCGATTCCACGTTCAGCAAAGGTCGTGGTTGAACCACGGGCGCCTGAGTCAAGCACCTTGGTTTGTTTATAAATCTGGCGTACGAATTCCTGTGCCTTGGCATCATTACCACCTTTCTGGTGTTTTGCCCAAGCCCACGCTGCTAAATAGTTCCAGCGCGCACCACCTGAAGTTTTAGGGTTCGGTGTAATGATTTCTACACCTGGCTTAATCAGGTCGCCCCAATCTTTAATCTGTTTAGGGTTGTCTTTACGCACAAGGAAAACGATGGTTGAGGTATAAGGTGTTGAGTTGTTTGGCAGTTTCTTCTGCCAGTCTGCTGGAAGCAATTTTGCATTTTCAGCAATTTCATCAATATCCGCTGCAAGGGCAAGTGTCACCACATCAGCATTTAAGCCATCAATCACGGCACGGGCCTGCTTGCCTGAACCACCATGGGATTGTTTGAAGTCAATATCCTGACCTGTACGCTGTTTCCAGAAAGCACCAAACTGCTTGTTGAAATCGGTATAAAGCTCGCGGGTTGGGTCATAAGAGACATTTAAAAACTCTTGTGCTGCAAAAGAAGACACTGAGAGTAATGCAGCAATGACACCAACTTTTAACTGAGATAAACGCATGAAAAACCCCTTTAATTGATCTGTTATAAACAGATCTTCAATCTTGATTTGGAATATGGATGCAGCATAACGCTAGTTTTTTTGCAAAAAAAATAATTAAAAACGAATTTGATATGAAAAAAATGCAATTGCATAAAACAGATAAGCTATGCTGAATTATTGATAAATAATAAATTTTTATTCCAATGCTTAAATTGTTATAATTATTTAAAATCAAAGAGTTATTTGTTGTTAATCATGTGTGCTATTTGGATTGAAAGGTGTTTGAATCATGCAATGCTATAAAAATGGACAATTCATTGATTCTATCCCTTTACTTGATCGGGCATTTCACTATGGAGATGGATGCTTTACCACAGCACGTATTTTTCAGGGAAATTTTGAACTAAAAGAATTGCACTTTGCACGTTTAAAACGGGCTTGCCAGAGCCTGAGTCTGGATGCTGATTTAACTCAAATTGAAAAATCAATGGAGCAGTTACAACAACAGCATCCAAGCTTAAATGGAACCTTAAAGATCGTGATTAGTCGTGGAGAGGGAAACCGTGGCTATAGCTTGCCTTTACATCCCGCCGATATTTACCTTTGGTATTATCCAGCCACATTACAGGCTTTCCAGCCTGAATGGATTGCCAGTGGAATGCTAAATCGGGCCTTGGGCCTGACCATGCCGAATCTGGTGGGCTTAAAAACCCTGAACCGTTTGGAGCAGGTGCTATTGAAACAGGAAGCAGACCAGCAGGGTTGGCTTGAGGCATTGGTCAGTGATGTACAGGGCTATATCGTTGAAGGCGTGAGCAGTAATTGTTTTATTCGTATAAATGGACGGTGGATTACGCCAGAACTTCGCTATAATGGCGTCCACGGTGTCATGCGGGCAACCATCCTGTCGCGGATGCAGCAATCACAGATTGAATGTGAGCAACGTTATATTGGAATAGATGAGCTTGGGCAGATTCAAAGCCTGTTTTTCTGTAATGCCTTACACTCGATGAAAGCGGTTGTTCGATTTCATGATCGAGCTTTAGAGCAACAACCCTGCCTTGATTTATTTAAAACTTTAAAACTGAACCAGATTGATTAATATGCCAAAGCCGCCAAATTCAAGCAAAAGCAAGAAAAAACCGAAAGCCAAGCCGAAATCCAGATTTCCAGTGAAAGCATTTTTGGGTGCAATCATTGTTTTATTTGTCATCCTGTTGAGCATTGTGGGGACAAGCCTGTTTAAAAACTATCCTGTTGAGGGCAAGAAACAGCTTTTAGTCATTTCTTCGGGCGATACCTATTCCAGATTTATTGACCGTCTCGCAAAAGAAAATAAGGTGAATTTTCCGATAATATTAAAGCTGTACCAGAAGTTCATGATTCATGACAGCATGAAAGCGGGTGTGTATGAAGTCACTCATGGCATGAGTGTTCGTCAGGTACTGGATATGTTGTCGAATGCTGAAAATGCACAGATGAACCGTATTCTGGTGATTGAGGGAACAACGTTTAAGCAACTGGTTCAGAATCTTAAAAAAGACCCAAATGTCAGCAAAACCATTCTGGATTTGCCACGGGATCAATTACTCAAGGAACTGGATATTCCATATTCACATCCAGAAGGTTTGTTTGCGCCTGATACCTATTTCTTTGCCAAAGGTGAAACGGATAAGAAAATCCTGACCGATTTATACCGCCGTCAAATGAAATCACTGGATGAGGCATGGGCAAATAAAGCGGCGAATCTCCCTTACAAAGATAAGTATGAAGCATTGATCATGGCTTCAATTATTGAAAAGGAAACCAGTCTGGACAGTGAGTTGCAACAGGTTTCAGGCGTGTTTGTGCGTCGTCTGCAAATCGGGATGCGTCTGCAAACAGACCCAACCGTGATTTATGGCATGGGGGATGATTATAAGGGCAATATCACACGTAATGATTTGCGTACTCCAACAGCTTATAACACCTATACCATTAATGGGTTGCCGCCAACACCGATTGCCTTGCCAAGTAAAAAGGCGATTGAAGCCGCCATGCATCCAGATGACTCAAAAAATGTTTATTTTGTTGCCACAGGCAATGGTGGGCATAAATTTACAGCATCATTGGAAGAGCATAACCGTGCGGTGCAGGAATATTTAACTGTGTTACGTTCAAAGAAAAATCAGGGTGAATGATGTTTATTAGTTTTGAAGGGACGGAAGGTGTAGGGAAAACCACGCTGATTCGTAAAATTCATCAGTACTTTGAACAGCAGGGTAAACAGGTGGTGCTCACCCGTGAACCAGGGGGAACACCATTGGCGGAACAGATTCGCTCGTTGCTGTTGGCGGTGAATCATGAAGAACAAATGAGCCATGATACTGAGTTGCTACTGATCTATGCAGCGCGCGCGCAACATTTACAGCAGGTAATTGTTCCTGCCCTGAAAGCTGGCAAGATTGTGTTAAGTGACCGTTTTACCGATGCCAGTTTTGCCTATCAATGTGCTGGGCGTGGCTTAAGTCAGGAAAAGTTGCAGCTACTTAACCAGACTTTCGTTTCCCATATGCCGAATATTACCTTTTGGTTGGATGCACCAATTGAACTGGGCATGACCCGTGCCAGAGAGCGTGGGGCACTGGATCGTTTTGAACAGGAAAAGCTGAGCTTCTTTACCAAGGTGCGGGCAGGATATGAATCCTTGTGGCAGGCTGAACCTGAACGGATTAAGCGACTCGATGCCACACAGAACCCTGAACAGGTGTTTAAGGATGCGATGGGTTATTTTAACTAAACTTTAAAATCGCAATGGTTCCTTTCTCTGGTTTGGATTTAAAGGTGAGTGACCAGCCAAAATGGTCACAGATTTTTAAAATCAATGGAATGCCAATTCCTGCACTTTGATTATTGCCCATTCTGGCACGCGAGGTATAAAAGGCACTCAGTGCCTCAGCCGACATGCCATGCCCCGAATCTTCAATCATGATTTGCGTGTCATGTTGATATATTTTGATTGTGTCATCATCACAGTTTTCTATGGCGTTCCTCAGTAGGTTACTCACCACCACCCGAATCAATTGTGGGGGCACATTAATTCTAAATGGCTGGTTGACCAGATTTAATATCTCCACATTTTTTCCTTTACACAGGGAAATATGATGTTCAATCATCACTGGAATTTCATGGTACAAATCCACCTCTTCAGCATAACGGTTTAAACGTTCCTGATCACGTGCCAGAAATAACAGACATGCAATCAGTTCCTCCATATCTTGTGTGATCCGTGCGATTCGGTCCAGATGTGGCAGCACAGTGGCAGGGATGGATTGATGGTGTTGCAGCACATCAATTGCACCCAAGATTACGGAAACAGGGGTGCGAAGTTCATGACTCACTGTGGAAAAAAATACCTTTTCCTTTTCTAGATAATGTTGTGACCTTTCAACATAATTCTGAATGGCATCAGATAAAACATAGGACTCATAATATTTTATTTTTGAACGGTCAATTTGAATCTGGTCCTGAATCGGGGTTAGTCTGGACAGATCATTGGCCAAGCTTAGTAATGGATTAATCAATTTACCAAGCTGGTTATAGGCGATATAGGTAATCAGTGTGATTGAGAAAACCATCAATACAAAGGCGAAGAATACGACATAGAATTCCTGTTTCTCAATCTCGGTAATGTCCAGCGCAAGAATCTGCTTTTTATCATTCTTTTCAGTCACCCGAATGACATAAACTCGATCCTGATATTCCACCTCATCATGGATGCCAACCTCAAAATCGCTAAATTCCGCAGGAATACGGTCATTCTGGTTTTCGTCATACCATTTGAGGTTGTTGTTTGATGAATCCTGATTGTTCTCCGCACGAATCTTGTTCAGGTTAAAGTTTTCAAAATCAATGCCCAGAATATTTTGCCAAACCAGTTTTTCAATATGCTCATTAACCAGAAAGCCATGCAGACCCACTGCAAAGCTATGCATTGCTATGAAAATCATTTAAAGCTCTGCCCATTTTCGCATCAGGTTGTGATAAAGGCTGGTGAGTTTAATGACTTCTTCATGATGGTCTCCCAACTGTATTCTCAGGTTTTGTATGGTCTGGTCCAGATTAAACAGGATATGGCGTTCAGCATCATCCCGAATCATGCTTTGCACCCAGAAAAATGAGGCGATTCGGCAGCCCTGTGTAACAGCCGTCACCTCATGCAGACTGGTGGATGGATAAAGAATCATGTCACCAGCGGGCAGCCTGATTTCATGGTAGCCATAGGTATCTTCCACAACCAGTTCACCGCCCTCATATTCATCTGGTTCGCTAAGAAAAACGGTGCAGGACAGGTCAGTTCTCAGTCGGTCCTTGGTTCCGCGAATGCGTCGGATCGAGTTATCGACATGAAAACCAAAATGCTCATTATGCTCGTAACGGTTAAACAGGGGAGGAATGATATCCAGAGGAATGGCGGCGGATAAAAACAGAGGATGCTGGCCTAAAGACTCTAAAATAATATTGCTCAAATGATGAGTCAGTGGATGGTCTTCGGGAAGCTGCTGGTTTTGTTTCACGCTTGCAGATAAGGTACCAGCAGTGACCTTGCCATTGACCCATTCAATTTTATTCATTTCATCTCGGAAGTACCGCACTTGTTCCTTGCTTAATACTTGAGGAATATGATGAATCACAACAACCACCTTATTTATGTGTAATGCCAATAAACAGAAAAGAGATAGCCTTAGTTTTAAAGCTATCTCAAAAGACTTTTATATAGGATTAATCAGCAATTAGTATTTAAAGTTTACTGATAATACTGCGCTGCGACCCTCAGCTTCTGTGGCATAGTGTGAACCATAGGCTTTGGTAAAGTAACGCTTGTCAGACAGGTTGTTTACGTTTAACTGTAAATCCACATTCTTGTTGACGTTGTAACGGGCCATTGCATCGTAGCGTACATAGCTTGGAACCCATTTTTCAGAGGTTGATGTTTGGGCACCAAACACTTTATCCATATAGGTTGCACCACCACCGACAGTGACTTGTGGCAGGACTTGGTAGGTTGTCCAAAGCGTGGCACTGTTTTTAGGAACGTTTGGTAAAGGTAAACCTTCATTTGCCTTGGCATTGTAGGCCGCTTTTACCAACTCGCTGTCCAGATAGGTATAGCCAAATGACATAGCCCATGCATCAGTGATATTACCATTTAGGCCAAGCTCAACACCGTCCACCTTGCTTTCACCAGCATTCATGGTTGTGTTGGCATCAACAGCAACACGGGTATTGGTTTTTTCAGTGCGGAAGATCGCCGCGGTTGCATTGAGTTTATTGTTCAATAAATCCCATTTTGTACCCACTTCAATGGTACGTGCCTTTTCAGGATCAAGGTCCTTGATTGCCAGAGATGGGCTTGATTCTGAATACTCGCCTGAGTCTACACCGACTGGTGTTGCGGAAGTTGCATAGCTGGCATAAACCGCACTATTTTCAGTTGGTTTAAATGTAATACCTGCATTATAGCTCCAGAAATCTGAATCACTGTTTACTACCGTTGGCGTTGGAAGTAGGTTAGCGCCACTCTTGTAGGTGGTTAATTCTGTTTCGAATTTATCCTAGCGTACACCTAAGTCAATCAGTAACTGGGGATTAATTTCAATGTTGTCAAAGAAATAAATACCAGTTGTTTCTGTTGTGGTATTGCTGACACGAGCATTCTTGGTAATTGTACCTAAGAATAGGTCATTTGCATTTGGATTAAGTGCATCTGTACACCAATAATGTGATGCTGCACCTTTACCAAGACCATAATAAGGATTGCTACTACATGCACCACCTGCTACTCCTACTGCGCCACCGATAGGATTATTCATTACAGGTTTGCCATCTTTATCTACAACAGGCTTACCATCTTTATCAATTTGCTGTTTTGGTTTTAAGCTATCGGTAACAAGATAAATACCAGCATCCTTATCTACTTTTGAATATTCGACACCTGTATTAAAACTATGTTTTAAGATACTGGTATTGAACTTACCACGTAAGGAGAGTTGATCACTAAAGGTATCACCATCTGTGGTACGGCTGTTTACACGACGCCAAACCCCATCACCTCCCAATTGTCCAGTCGTTGGATTTAAGAAGTTTCCTTGGGAATCATCAGGCTGCGTCCAGATATAGTCATTTTTGGATTTATTATAGGTTGCAATATTGCTGATTGTTAGGTTTTCAGTGAGATCATGCTCTAGTTTCAACGTCCCGATCTGATTTTCCTGCTTTTGGAAATCGTGGTCTTTCCAGCCGTAGTAAATGCCCTGTCTAACACTGATTGGTTCACCTGTACCTGTCGTGTAGTTACGTGGGTTGTTATAAGGTACGCCCGAATCAGGTTCATCATCTGTTTTAAGGTAGTAGTAGCTTAAAGTCGCACGGGTTGGTGTACCTAAACCAATACTGATACTTGGCGCAATACCCGCACGTTTATATTCCGCACCGTTATCCTGAGCCGCTTTATTATTTTCATGACCCATTGCCACAACACGTGCCGCAATGCCATTGCCAAAGTCTTTGTTCCCATCAAGCACAATACGACGATAGTCATCCGTACCTTGGGCGATGGTTCCCTCAATGCTGTCACCCGCTTTTGCCAACTTGGAAACCAGATTGATATTACCGCTGGCATTGCCGCCACCGCCCAGGGCAGAAGAGGAGCCTTTGGTCACTTCAACCTGTTCAACAGCGAACATTTCACGGTTTTGTGAGGCGCCACTACGCACGCCATCCACATACATGGAACCCTCAGAGTTGTAACCACGAATAAATGGACGATCACCATTCGGATTTCCACCTTCACCCGCACCTAATGTGATGCCTGGTACTGTGCGCAAGGCATCCGCCAAAGTCGTCACCTGGGTATCTTCAATCAGTTGTTTTGAAATAATCGAAACTGATTTTGGTGTATCCAATAAGGGCGCAACATATTTTGTATTTGCCGAAGAATCTACTTTTAAACCTTGGGTTTATTCTGCTTTTACATCAATGGTTGGTAATTGTGTCGCATTATTATCAGCATTTGCTACCGCTGACAGAGTAGAAAGAATTGCCGTACTGACAATTTTCTTACGGGATTTAATAAAAGACATGGTCAACCTTAATAAATGGTTACAAATGTGGAGAAATAATAGTAATTCTTATTTACATTCACAATATGAATCTAACAGTATTAATAAAGCATAAACATAATCTCCATGATAATGGAGATTATGTATTTAATTTGTTTATTTTTAAACAGCGATTATATTAATAAGAATTATTATTGTTTAATAATAATCTATTTTATAAAAAATAAAAATAAATTTTTATATTTTGAAATTTTCATATTATATTGATTTGTCTGAATAAAACTTGAGATAAATTTTATTTTGTGGATATTTCATTGGAAAAATCTGACATTTTTTTGACATTGAGTATGCCATAATTTTAAAGTTTTAGGCTAAAGTAAGCTCGGGATGTTAAGTTTTACTTTAGATAAAATCCTAGAAAAAGCGGAAGCTTATTTGATCATAAGCCTTTATTTTGAGTGTGGATTTCTGGTATTAAATGTGAATAAAGAAAGATGAATCATACTGTTAACATGGATGAACTCGTAAAGAAGTTACGCGCTGCCAAGGTTCGCGCCACACTGCCCCGATTATTAATTTTAAGGATATTGAGTGAATCCAATCAGGCGATGACTGCCTATGAAATTGAAAAAGCTGTGGCGGAATTAAATAGTACGCTATTTTTAACCAGTATTTATACTGTGTTAAGGTCATTGGAACAGGCGAATATTATCCAGCGTTATCATAAACCAGGTGAGCGCCAGGCTGTTTTCTCTATAGGTACGCAATCGGGTTCTGTTATTTGTGAATGTATTAAGTGCAAAAAACGAATAGAAGTGGACCAACGTGAATTAGACCAAAATTTGCAGCAATTTTATCAGCAGCAACAGTTGAATGTTAAATCTTATAATTTGATTATCCAGGTTGAATGTAAGGAATGTACCTGATTCTGGATATAAATAAGTATTGAAAAGAATAGGGCCTGTTTATATTCATAAGCTGAAAAACAGACCCTGATTTTTATTTATTAATTTTAGAATTGATTGACCAATGGCTGTTCCACTGCAAAATTTGGTGGCGTCAGAACAGTTTTACGAATTTCACTGGAAAGTTCAGGATAATCCAGCGTGTAATGCAGGCCACGGGATTCCTTGCGTTGCATGGCACAGCGAACAATCATCTCAGATACAAGTACCAGATTGCGCAGTTCAATCAGGTTCTTGCTGACACGGTAATCCTGATAATACTCCGTGATTTCACGTTTTAACATTTCAATACGGTGCAGGGCACGTTGTAAACGTTTGGTGGTACGCACAATTCCAACATAGTTCCACATGGTTGAACGTAACTCATCCCAGTTTTGCAGAATCACCACATCTTCATCCGCATCGGTGACCTGTGATTCATCCCATGCAGGAACCTCAGGGAATTTAAAGCCCGCATCAAATTTCTGTTCAATATCTTCCGCTGCGCTCATGCCATACACAAAGCACTCAAGCAAGGAGTTGCTCGCCATACGGTTTGCACCATGTAGACCTGTATATGAGGTTTCACCAATGGCATACAAACCCGTCAAATCGGTCTGGCTGCTGGAATCCACCACCACGCCGCCACAGGTATAGTGGGCAGCAGGTACAACAGGAATCATGTCCTTGGTAATATCAATGCCAAGCTCTAGCAGGCGTGCATAGAGTGTAGGGAAGTGTTCGGTAATAAACTCTGGTGATTTATGGGTAATGTCCAGCCATACATGACGGATACCTAAACGCTTGATTTCATAGTCAATGGCACGGGCCACAATATCGCGGGGTGCAAGTTCGGCACGTTCATCAAAACGTAGCATAAAACGCTCACCATCAGGTAAACGCAGATAGGCTCCTTCACCACGCATTGCTTCAGTAATCAGGAACGAACGTGCTTTGGGATGGTATAAACAGGTTGGGTGGAACTGGTTAAATTCCATATTGGCAACACGGCAACCCGCACGATAGGCCATTGCAATACCATCACCTGTCGCGATGTCAGGGTTCGAGGTATATAGATAGGCTTTCATTGCCCCACCACATGCCAGAGCGGTGAACGGTGCCAGAAACGTATGAACCTGTTCAGCACTTTCATCCAGGGCATATAAGCCAATGGCACGGTTAGGCTGGTTCTGGTGGCCAAGTTTATGCAAGGTGATCAGGTCAATTGCAATGTAATTTTCAAAAATGGTGATGTTGTTGCGTTCTTTGGCGCGTTCAACCAATGTGGTTGAAATTGCTTTGCCTGTTGCATCTGCTGAATGGATAATACGGCGTTGTGAGTGCCCCCCTTCACGGGTAAGGTGTAATTGCTCATCATCATCCAGTGTGAACTGCACACCTTGTTTTAGCAGGAAGTCAACAGAGGGTTTGCCACCCTCAACTGTATGTTTGACTGCATCCATTTCACATAAATGTGCGCCTGCAATCATAGTGTCACTAATGTGTTGTTGAATGGAATCAGTCTCGTCCAGTACCGCAGCAACACCGCCCTGAGCATAAAAGGTACTGGCTTCTGTGAGCGCCGCCTTTGCCAAAATTGCAATGTTGTAATGACTTGGTAAAGAGAGTGCGAGGCTTAAGCCTGCACCACCACTGCCTACAATAATCACATCAAAATGGTGAATTGTTTCTAAATCAGGCATGACGATCTGCTTCATTTTCAAACGTTCGCTAATGACAACGCTTTTTAATGAAAAAGGCAAGTGCCAATCTGCCTAGAATTGCTCAATTTTTTTGCGAATAAAATACTTTTAATGAAAGTTATTGGAATATAAAACCGACAAAAAGGGTCAGAATTAAAAATAAATTGGTAAAAAATGATGAGTTTTCTTTTTGAAAGTTTAATGGGTTTTACATTTTATTTCGACAATGGAGGACCGAGAACAGGAGATACCAGAATATGAGATGGTTTTTTTGATCAAATGGAGATTTTTAAAATATAAACCTTTCATTATAAATGGAAAATTTAAATAAAAATAAAACATAAAATACTGAAAATGAATTGTCAAAAAATAATCTATATCTATCAATGAGCTTTTCATGCTGTTCTGTTAATTTTTAAAAAGAATGCTAACAACTTCACATAATTGGTGAGGTGTGAGACGTATTCTTATGTGATCTCCAAGGACAAAATAATTTATTTTTTGCGTTTGAAAAGGAAGACTTTTTATGAAAATTAAACATTTAGCGTTGGCATTTGTTGCGATGGGTGCAGCAAATATGGCAATGGCAGATGCAGGAACAATTAACTTTACTGGACAGGTTATTCAGGATTCTTGTGCAACCGCCTTAACGGGTGGGGCAAGCGCAACGGCAGTGACTTTGGCGACGGTAAACAGAACTGCTTTGGCTACAGCTGGAGATACGGCGAATGAAACTGCATTTTCACTGGATGTAACGGGTTGTGAAGGTGCTGATGCCCGTGGTGTACATTTTACCCTCACGCCTGCGAGCTTTGATACAACGAATAATAGCTTGATTGCCAATACAGGTACGGCCACCAATGTTGGGATTGAAATTGCAAGAGGAACAATAGGTTCATCTACACCATATGCATTTGCTGGTGCGGCAGCAAGTTCAGGTAATGTGGCTATTACAGGCGCTACAGCAGGTACTGGTTCGTTACCACTCACTGCCAAATATAAGGCAACAGGTAATGCAACAGCAGGTACTGTATTGGCAGCACTCGGCTGGACCTTGGTTTATGATTGATTTTTACACAAGCGCGTAACTTGCTGAACATCACTTGCCATACCCCTTGAACCGTTTCGATATGGCAAGTGATCCTATTACTTTATTGATGGTGTTAATCAGGATAAGACTCAAGGAATAGAGGAATGATCATGATTCGATATATGGCGCTTGCTTTTCTGCTGTTTTGCCAGATGTTCGGGATAACAATGGCGTATGCGGGAGTCACAATGGCAGGGACGCGTGTCGTTTTTCCTGCGGAAAGCAAAGATCAGTCACTTCAGTTTAGTAATAAAGACAATCTGCCTTTTTTAGTGCAGATCTGGGTTGATCAAGGGAATGATCAATCCACCCCTGAAACGGCAGATGCACCATTTATGGTGAATCCACAGGTGTTTCGGATTAATCCACAAGCAGGGCAAACCGCACGATTATTCTATACAGGTGATGGTCAATTACCCAAAGACCGTGAATCGATTTATTACCTAAATTTCAAGCAAATTCCAGCCATGAGCAAGGATGTGGTTGACCAGAATAAGCTGGTCTTAATTGTCAAAAACCGTTTTAAAATTTTTTATCGTCCCAAGACCATTGTGGGCAAGGTTGAGGATGTACCAAAACAATTACGTTATCGCCTACAGCAGGATGCAAAAGGCATCTGGTTACAGATCAATAATCCAACAGGCTATTACGCAAATTTAACCCAAGCCTTTATTAAGGTGGGTGAACAAACCACCGAAATGCCAATTGGCATGGTTGCGCCAAAGTCCAGTGAAAAATGGCTGGTGCAGAAAAACATGACCCATACAGCCTCGGCAACCGTTACGGTGACTCTGGTGACAGATTACGGTGCATACACCAAGTATGACCTTATTGCACAACCATAATAATTTAAAAAAGGAAGTATTACATGGAACGGTATACGCCCCTTTTTCGTCTTTCATATCTGGCGGCTTTGGTCAGTGGTATTTTATTGCAGACAGTACAAGCACAGGTGATGGCATCTGTTTCTGAAGACACAACTGATACGGAAGTGAAAACGGATCACAGTACGAAGCAACAGGAAGAGTATGCTTTTGATCCCAACCTGTTTAAGGGGAGTGGTTTAACACCCAGTATGATTGAACGTTTTAATCATGCTGATCAGGTTGAGGCAGGAATGTATAAAGTTGATATTTATATCAACGGAGGTTTTTTTGAACGGGGCAATATCAAGTTTGAAAAAGATGAACAGAACAAACAAGGTGCTGTTGCATGCTTAAATGCTGATTTAATTGAGCGAGCAGGTATTTTAGGGGATATGGATTATCGGCAGCAGCACAAGGAAAATACCCAGGTTCAGTCAGCACAATGTTTAACATTGGCACAAGTCGCAACTGGAAGTGTCAGCTCTTTTGATTTTTCAAACTTGCGCCTGGATTTAACCGTACCACAAAGTTTAATGAAAAACTTACCCCGTGGTTATGTCAATCCCTCAGAACTGGACGTAGGCACCAGCATTGGTTTTATTAACTATATGGGGAACTATTACTACACAGAGAGCCGTTTAGGTAATCATCTCAATAATGAATCCGCATTTCTGAGTTTAAATGGTGGGATCAATATTGGAAAATGGCAGTATCGCCAGCAGTCCAATCTATCGATGAATGATGACCATGAAACCACATGGCAGAATATCCGTAGTTATGTCCAGCGCCCGATTGAGCAGCTACAGTCACAACTCACCCTGGGGCAGTTATATACCTCAGGCCGATTTTTTTCAGGGTTGGCGTTTAAAGGATTAAATTTGGCAACAGATGAGCGTATGCGTCCAGAATCATTGCGTGGTTATGCGCCTGTGATTCGGGGAACAGCACAAAGTAATGCTAAAGTTTCAGTTCAGCAAAATGGTCGGGATATTTATCAGATCACTGTTGCGCCAGGACCGTTTGAAATTACGGATCTTTATCCGACCAACTACAATGGCAACTTGACGGTTGTGGTGACTGAGGCGGATGGTTCAACCCATTCCACTGAAATTCCCTATGCTGCCGTTCCAACATCCTTACGTGAGGGGATCTCCAACTACAGTTTTTCAGCAGGAAAAACTGACCAGAACATGGGTTTGAATAGTTATTTTGCCGACCTAAATTATGAATATGGTGTGAATAACCTGATTACCCTCAACAGTGGATTGCGAATTGCTGATGATTATCAGGCAGTCGCTTTAGGCAATGTATTGGGTGGTCGTTATGGTGCAATTGGTTCAAATATTACTTACTCCAGAGCGAAACTTCCCACAGACAATAATGACTATGTCGATGGCTGGATGACCGATTTAACTTATAGCAAAACCCTGACACCAACCAATACCACCTTTTCGCTGGCAAGTTATCGGTACTCGACCAGTGGCTATCGGGACTTAAATGATGTTTTGGGAATCAGGCAGGCTTGGCAGGATGGTGTGGTTTATACATCCTCTACCTATTTGCAGCGTTCGCGTTTTCAGGTCAGTATGAGCCAGCCATTGGGGTGCTATGGTTCCTTTTATGTGACAGGTTCAACCCAGGATTATCGAGATGGACGTGATCGGGATACCTCTTTACAGTTGGGCTATAACAAGAACTTTGGCATTTTGAGTATGAACCTGACCTATACCCGTCAGAAAATCCATACCCTTAATAATGGCGTACTTAAGGAAGAACGTTTTGACAACTTTGGTGGCTTATCCATCAATATGCCGTTGGGTCGTTCCCGCAATGTCATGACACCAAATCTCAATGCCAATTATAACCGTAGCAATGATATGGATAATTATCAGGTGGGTGTCAGTGGGGCGTTGGATCAGGACTATAGTTTAAGCTACAACGTGGGAATGAATGGCATGGGGAATGATCAGCAAACCTACAATGCGGGCTTATACAAGCGCTTCTCGAATGTTCAGCTTGGACTAAATACAGCCTATAGTGATCAATACTGGCAAGGCTCAGTCAATGCCAGCGGTGCGATGGCAGTTCACTCGGGCGGCATCACACTCGGGCAATATGTGGGAGACACCTTTGCCCTGATTGAGGCGAAAGATGCCACAGGTGCAAAAATTGTCAGTGCCCCGACCAGCAAAATTGACCGTTTTGGCTATGCGCTTTTACCAAGTGTTAGCCCTTATCGTTACAACACGATTGCACTTGACCCGCAGGGTATGTCTGGTGATGTGGAATTGGAGGGGGGTGAACAACGGATTGCCCCTTATGCAGGTGCAGCGGTTAAGGTTAAATTTAAAACCCGTCGTGGTTATAGTGTGCTCATTCAAAGCAGACTTGCAGATGGACAAATCATTCCAATGGGAGCCGATGTCCTGAAAGATACAGGCGAGGTGATTGGGATGGTGGGTCAAAACGGACAGGTGTATGTACGTGTAGAACAGCAGCAGGGTCAACTGACCTTACGTTGGGGGAACGATGCTGGACAAAGCTGTCAGCTTCCATACCAGCTTGACTCCCAGCAACTGGGCCAGGCACTGATTAAGTTACAGGCAACGTGTACGGTTGAGGAATAATAATGAAAAAAATAGACATTTTAAAACTGATCACGTTGGCAATATGCTGCTGTAGTGGGAAACAGGTATGGGCAGCTTGCCAACAGGTAGATTGGCAAACTGGCGTTTATTACACAGGTTTTTCAAACTCAAGGACCATTACCCAAACAGAAGATGGCCATGCCGCCAAGATTCGGGTGGGTAATATTCATCTTATGGATATTGCCATCCAGCCTATAGGCAGTGTTCTGGCCCAGGCCTCTGTACCACCTACAGAATATAAAATCCGTAATGCCAATGCTGAAAGTTTGCTTTGGGCATGTACGGCTGGAACGGATATGTCCAAAATCCGTTTCCTGACCTCTGTTAATGGAGATGATCGGGTTGGCGGTTTTTTCCCAGTTGACCCAAGCGATGCGGGAGGGCAAACCAATGTTTACTATACATGGTTTGCTGGTGTAGGGATTCGCCAGGTGATGAATGGCGTAACTCTAGCACCTCAATGGACTGAGCTGCCTATACAATATGAAACGGGGACGGGAGGAACAACAGCTGCCAAAGATCGATGTCAGACAGGGTGGTATTGTATCCGTTTAAAACATCTACCCATTCTACAGTTTGAATTGGTTCGGGTGGCTGGTTTACCGCCTTATAGTACCAGCACAGGTGGAACACATAACAAGTGGTGTACAGACCAGACACCAAGCACTGGTGTGTCTGGAGACCTTCGGGATTTAGGACAGTATGGTAATTATGACTGTCCGCAACCTTCATCCTACATTACCTTGGGACATACGGGAACTGCCCATACAGGTGGCAATGATGATGGTGATAACTTTGTTAGTTTTCCACATGATACTGTAGGGGTAACCCATGGTTATAGTGATACAACCTATAATTTTTGGGGGGCAGATAATGGCTTTGGTTATACTCTATACAATGCAGCTAGGTTGGTTAATAATGTGCCAGCCTGTAAACTCAATATGGTAACTCCAACAGTTGACTTTAATTCCACAACAACCAGTCATTTAAATAGTGGTAATGTAGTTAGTCGAAATTTTGAAGTACAGGTTGATTGTCAAAATACGGCTGTATCTGGAACATCAGCTAATCAAATGGCAATTGGTATTCAACCCTCACAACAGGCATATAATGCAATTAAAAATAATCCTTTATTGTCTTTGTATAATGGAGATACGACTCAGAGTGTAAAGGCATTGGTCGATAATAATTATGGCGCCACAGGTGTTGCTCAAAATGTGGGTATCTATATTAAATATCAGGGCGCAGGCAGTTACCTGACATTGCTTGGGCAACCAGGCGCAACTGGAACATTACCTGCGTCCACCAGAGATGTCTATGCCCAGACGTGTGGTCCGTCAAATAATCAATATTGTTATCCAGCTGTCACCTATCCACAGGGGAATACAGCGGGCTGGTATCCAGTCTTGAATTCAGGGCATTATACAAATATAGGTACACCTTTGACTGGTTATACACGGTATCGTATTAACTATACTGCTGATCTAAAGAAAATTGATGGTACACCAGTAAATTCTGTGACTGCTGGAACCATCAACTCAACAGCATATGTGGTTGTTAAAATCCAATGAAATGGTTGAATCTTATTATTACACCACTACTTGTGCTATTGCAAAGTGGGATGTGCCATGCAGGATTTGCAACCTCATCAAGCCGTATCATCTACATTGAGGGAGAACGGGAACGTTCCCTCATTCTGTCGAATATCAATGATTATCCAATTATTGCCCAAACCTGGGTGGATGATGGGCAGGGTAATCCTGATCAGGCAAATGCTCCGTTTGTTGTGCTTCCAGCAGTATTTAAAATGCAACCCAAAGCCATTCAAGCCTTACGTATTGTACAAAATGGCAGCACCATGCCACAGGACCGAGAAACTGTTTTCTGGTTAAATCTATATGAAATTCCAGGTAAAACCAAAGAGCACATGAAGCCTCTGGAACCCAACCAGGCTCGTCTGGACTTGGCAATGAATACCCAGCTCAAGGTGTTTTATCGACCTAAAAGCCTCCCTAAGATGGAATTAAGGCAAATTGCTGAACAACTGCGTTTTTCCTTGCAGCAGCAACAAGGGCAATGGCTTTTAACCTGCCAGAATCCAACACCCTACAATGTCTCATTTGCAGGTCTTACAGTTGTACAGGCAGAGCAGGGTGTTCAGGTTCCGCAGGATATGGATATGATGACGAAAGCATTAAGCCAACGGGCTTATTTATTACCCAGTGATTTTAATATTATTCAACCTGATAGAATAATATTTTCCTTAATAGCTGACGATGGCAAAACTTACCAAGGTGAGTTTGATTATAAACTAGGAAAAATAAAACTGGAGTTTTAGCTATATTTTATAAAGGGAAATATCTATTATTGTCGTTTCTCCATTTTAAAGGTGTTTCTCCTGACCAAGTTTTAAATGCCCGCTGAAAAACACTTTGTTCTGAATAACCGAGTAAATCAGAAATTTCATTAATACTTAGTTCAATATTGCTTAGATATTTCTTGGCCAGATCATACCTAACATCATTAAGAATATCATTAAATGTATAACCATATTCGTGAAGTGATTCTCTTAAGTTTTTAATACTTAAACCCATCTGGTCAGCAATAATATCAATGTTTATTTTCTTGTTTTTTAAACTGCTAATAATGCAGATTCTTATTTTTTGTTCGAACTGGTTGTAGGATGAAAGTTTATTTAATAGAGAATCTGCCTGTTTTTGTAATAATTTATGTAAAAATGGATCAGTTTTAGGGAGTGAAATATTTTTAACCTCAGTAACGGAAAAACATACGGAGGTGACGGCTGCGTTAAAATAAACAGGACACTTAAAAAAATCATTATATTTTGATATGTTATCTGGTTTTTCGTAAATAAAATGTACACTTTTGAGCGGAGGTTCTTGTGGGGCGATGGCATGCCGAACAATATTGATGAGCAGGGAGATTGCATTTTCATCAACTAACAATCCTGGTCTTGCAATATAATCACCCCAGCTAAATTCAATCTCATTGTCTTCTATTTGAAAGTGCATAAAGTTAAAGTCATAAGCTAAACGTCCATAATGAATAAACTCTGGTACAGCTTCAAATAATGTTGGTTTGGTAAAGGATAGATAAGAAACAATCCCTGCATAAGGAGGTTGAATAAAGTTGGAAATTTCTAAACCTAGGGCGGGAATATCGGTTTGTAACCTAATTTTCTCTAGAATATAACACCAAACATTAAATGGAATCCGTTCATCCATTTCATATAAAAAACATTCATTTGGTACATGAAGATTATGGGCTTTGCAGAAGTCAATTATCATTAACGTTAAGGAGGCACATACAGAGCCCTGATTTAATTTGTTTTCAAACATTTATTGCCTCCTTGCAATCTTATAATTGTTATTTTATACGAAAAACATGAATTAATTAACACTAATAAAACATATCTCTAATGATCTTGAAATATTTTTTAATTATTTTTTAAGATATCTTTTATAAAAAGTAAAGTAGTGTAAATGTGAGCAGACTCGTCTCCATAATTTATCCATATTTTGTCATTCTATTTCGTTGTATGCCTTGAAAATATAAACATATTTTTACGAAAAGAATGCTAGGGTTATGATAAAAACATAATCTTGAATTTTATTTGATCATCAGTATGTAGGTTCTTGCTTCATGAAAAGTCGCTATTTACAACAAGGAATGTATGCTGCGGTATTTACGGTGGCAGCTGCTCAAGTCAATGCTGCATCGCCAGTAGATTTTTCTAGTCTCGTTGAGCAGGTGAGTCCTGCTGTGGTGAGTGTCAATGTTGTGAAGAAAATGACTCAGGAAGAGTTGTTGCAGCAACAGGTTCCCGAAATTCTACGTCGTTTTTTTGGTAATCAGGTGATTGTTCCCCAACAGCAGGGACCCCAGGAAAAAACAGCTTATGGTAGCGCATTCTTTATCAGTAAGGATGGTTATCTGTTAACCAACCGTCATGTCATTGACGATGCATCACGTATTACTATTACCTTAAATGACCGCCGCGAGCTTGATGCAACCCTGGTTGGAAGTGATGAGCGCACTGATATTGCCTTGTTAAAAGTGAATGGCGCGAGTTTTCCTGAATTGAGAATTGGTGATTCAAATCAGCTAAAAGTGGGTGAACCTGTGTTGGCAATAGGTTCTCCTTTTGGCTTTGATTATTCAGCATCGGCAGGTATTGTCAGTGCCAAATCACGTAATATGAGTGGTGAAACATCAGTTCCATTTATTCAGACTGATGCAGCCTTAAACCCAGGTAACTCTGGTGGCCCATTGTTTAACCAACGTGGTGAGGTAGTGGGCGTAAACTCGCGTATCTTTAGTGGGACGGGTGGTTATATGGGCTTGTCATTCTCTATCCCAATTGATGTAGCGATGGATGTTGTGCAGCAGTTGAAAACCAATGGTAAGGTAACGCGTTCTTATTTAGGGGTGATGTTGCAGGATATTGACCGCAACTTGGCCGATGCCTATAAACTGCCAAAACCAGAAGGTTCATTGATTAATCAGGTTTCGCCAAAATCTCCTGCCGAAAAAGCAGGCCTAAAACCAGGCGACGTGATTCTGAAACTGGATGGCAATAGCATTAGCCGTACCAGCGACCTGATTTATCGCTTAAACCGTATTGCGCCAAATCAAACTATCCAGCTCGAAGTTCTGAGAGATGACAAGATCCGTACCATTGCTGCGACTTTAAGTGTGGCGCCAGATGATACACCTGCGGCTGAGGATAAAAACAATCCAACCAATGGCTTGGGTATGAATATCCGAGACTTAACGGAAGCTGAACAAAGCCGTTTAAATGTTAATGGTGGTACTCTGGTCCGAGAAGTGAAGCGCGGTGGTTTAGCTTCATTATCGAATCTGGTTGCGGGGGATGTGATTGTACAAGTCAACAGCACACCTGTTCCCAATAGTCAGGCATTTGCCAAGGCAATTGCAGCATTGCCAAAAAATAGTGTGGCCCGTATTGTGATTATCCGTCAGGGGCAACGTGCAATTGTCGGTTTACGTCTTCAGTAATTTATCTTGATTTTTAAAACCACTCCTCATTGGAGTGGTTTTTATTTTGTAATGACGATGGGTTTAGACTAGTGTATGCAACGAAACTTTGACTAATGAAATATCAGACAATGAGTACCATTTTTGATTTAAAAATACAGGTTCAGCCAGCACATATTGATGTGCTTGGGCATGTCAACAATGTGATTTATATCCAGTGGATGCAAGATGTTGCTGAGGCGCATATCGAAGCATTGGGTTTGGGGCTGGCCCAATATCTGGAACTTAAACATGCGATGGTCGCGGTTGAACATCATGTGCAATATCGTAAGGCTGCACTTGAGGGGGAGGAAGTCATCTTAAGGACGTGGCTTGATGATATTAATGCATTATATTCTTTTCGCCAGTATGCATTTTACCGTCCCAGGGATCAAAGTATCCTGTTTGTTGGCAACACTAAATGGGCCTGTATTGAAATTGCCACAGGCCGTCCCAAACGCATGTCACCAAGTTTTACCCATGCCTACCAGCCCATTTCAGCCGATATAGATCCGATGGATTTTTCAATTTCCTATGCTGTTATAGAGTGAATCAAGGTGTTGCGTGAACCATGAAGCCTTTAAATGAAACTCATTATTTTGGATACTTTGAAAAGCTGTTCTGTTATAATCTGCGACAATTTTGTTAAACCGCTTTGGCCTATTGCTTTTTTAAAGTATCAGGCGTTCTATTTTCTCAAGGTAACCCATGGCGCAAGCTAAAAAATCCGTAGATATCAAAAATATACGCAATTTCTCGATCATTGCACACATTGACCACGGTAAGTCAACACTGGCTGACCGTTTCATTCAGATGTGTGGTGGCTTACAGGATCGTGAGATGCAGGCTCAGGTGTTGGACTCTATGGAGCTTGAGCGTGAACGTGGGATTACCATTAAGGCTGCATCGGTCACGTTATACTACACTCATCCGAATGGTCAGGAATATCAACTCAACTTTATTGATACACCAGGGCACGTTGACTTTTCTTATGAAGTGTCACGTTCATTGGCTGCGTGTGAAGGTGCATTGTTGGTCGTGGATGCGGCACAGGGGGTTGAGGCTCAATCTGTTGCAAACTGTTATACCGCAATTGAGCAAGGCTTGGAAGTATTGCCCATCCTGAACAAGATTGACTTGCCTCAGGCTGAACCTGAACGTGTCATCCATGAGATTGAGGAAATTATCGGGATTGAGGCAACAGATGCACCAACCTGTTCTGCAAAAACAGGTTTAGGCGTTGAGGGCGTTTTAGAGCGTCTGGTCGATGTGATTCCTGCACCAGAGGGTGACCGTGATGCGCCGTTGCAGGCGTTGATTATTGACTCATGGTTTGACAACTATTTGGGTGTTGTCTCGCTGGTCCGTATTAAACAGGGTCGTATCCGTAAGGGCGACAAGATGCTGGTCAAATCAACTGGACAAACTCATCCTGTGACATCGGTAGGTGTGTTTAATCCAAAACATACTGAGACTGACTTGCTTGAGGCAGGTGAGGTTGGTTTTGTCATTGCGGGTATCAAGGATATTTTTGGTGCGCCAGTTGGTGATACCATCACGCTTGCCTCTACGCCAGATGTTGCAATACTTCCAGGCTTTAAGAAAGTGAAGCCACAGGTGTATGCTGGGCTTTTCCCAATTGATGCCAGTGATTTCGAGCCATTCCGTGAGGCTCTGCAAAAACTCCAGATTAATGATTCAGCTTTATTCTTTGAACCAGAAAGCTCTGATGCTTTAGGTTTTGGTTTCCGTTGTGGCTTTCTGGGGATGCTACATATGGAAATCGTGCAGGAACGGTTGGAGCGTGAATATGATCTTGACTTGATTAGTTCTGCACCAACTGTAATTTATGAAGCACTCACTAAGAAAGGCGATATCATTTATATTGATAGCCCGTCAAAAATGCCAGATGGTTCAACAGTTGAAGATTTACGTGAGCCGATTGCAGAGTGTCATATCCTTGTTCCACAGGAATATCTGGGCAATGTCATGACCTTGTGTATTGAGCGTCGTGGTGTGCAAAAAGATATGAAATTCCTGGGGAATCAGGTGTCCATCACCTTTGAAATTCCAATGGCTGAAGTGGTCATGGATTTCTTTGACAAGTTGAAATCCTGTTCCCGTGGTTTTGCCTCACTGGATTATAACTTTGTCCGTTTTGAGAGTTCATCTTTGGTTAAGGTTGACGTGTTAATTAATAGCGAAAAGGTGGATGCCTTGGCGATGATCTGTCACCGTCAGGATGCCCGCCATCGTGGTATTGCACTGGTTGAGAAGATGAAAGACCTGATTCCCCGCCAAATGTATGATGTGGCGATTCAGGCGGCGATTGGTGCGCAAATCATTGCACGTTCTACCGTTAAGGCCATGCGTAAGAACGTCTTGGCAAAATGTTATGGTGGTGACGTGTCTCGTAAGAAGAAACTGCTTGCGAAACAGAAAGAAGGTAAGAAACGCATGAAACAGGTGGGAAGTGTCGAAATTCCTCAGGAAGCGTTCTTGGCTGTATTAAAAGTTGATCGATAGAAAAAGACTTAGGAATCGCTCATGGATTTTGATTTTAATTTGATTCTCGTTCCAGTCACACTGATTTTCTTTGTAGTGTGGTTGCTTGACAAGTTGGTACTGAAACAACGTGCAAACAAGGGGCGTGATCAGGAAAACTTTGTGATCACATGGGCGTATGATTTCTGGCCAGTATTGGCTGTGGTGTTGGTGCTACGTTCTTTTCTTTATGAGCCGTTTAATATCCCATCTGACTCTATGGTACCTACCCTGGAAACAGGTGACTTTATTTTGGTGAATAAGTTTGATTATGGTGTGCGTTTACCAATTGTGAATAGTAAGGTTATCAATGTCGGTGAACCAAAACGTGGTGAAGTCATCGTGTTCCGCTATCCGCCACAGCCAACCATTAGCTATATCAAACGTGTGGTGGGTTTACCAGGTGACCATATTCAGTTTAAAGATGGGCAACTGATTATTAATGGTCAGCAAATTGCAAAAGTTGCCACTGAAGTTAAACGTGAGAAAGACCAACTTGAAACTCCAACCGTATATTACTTTAAAGAAACGTTGGGTGAGCATCAGCATTTGATCCGTTATCTGGATGGGCGTAATCCTTTGGCTGAACAGTTCCAGTTTGCACAGTTAAAGGGAACTGAAGCTTTGGTGCCTTTTGTGGCAAAGGCCAATGATGTGTTTATTAAAACTAATGGACAGGATTGGGAAGTGACCGTGCCACAAGGTCAGTATTTTGCAATGGGGGATAACCGTGACCAAAGCGCAGATAGTCGTTTTTGGGGTTTTGTGCCAGAAGCAAACCTAACAGGCCGTGCTTTTTATGTATGGATGCATAAAGAACCTGGTTTCAATCTTCCAAGTTTCGGCCGAAATGGTAAGATTGACTAATAAATAAAACGTATAGGACATACTAAAGATGCGTAAATCTCAACAAGGCGTTTCATATATTGCAATTTTATTTGGGGTGGTTTTATTTGCGATTGCTGTGAAAGCAGCTATCGCAATCTGGCCTGCATATTGGGATGATAGGGTTGTTGATTCTCAAATTGAGGAATTGTTAAAAGAGAGCCCTGATAATATTGCCCCATCTAAGTTTTCCAGTCAGATGATTCAACGTCTTGATGTGAGTGGTGTACGTGATCTTAATTTTAAAGATATTGCCCAAGTCACCTATAAAGATGGTTTAGTCGTAAAGAAAAAGTATGAAGTGCGTAAGCCTTTTATACTGAATATTAGTTTAGTTATGAATTTTGAGAAGACTTTTGACCAAAAATCTGCCAAACAAGCTCAATGATGCACGTCTACAAGGGCGAATTGGTCACCAGTTTAAACAGCCTGATTTGTTAAAACTGGCATTGACCCATCGTTCTGTGAGCCATAAGCACAATTATGAACGCCTGGAATTTCTAGGCGATTCATTATTAGGGATGATTGTTGCCAATTATCTTTACCATACCTACCCACTTGAAAATGAAGGGCGTTTAACGCGGATGCGTGCGACCTTGGTTCGTCAGGAGGCTTTAGGGAAAATTGCCAATGACTTGCAACTGAGTCGGTCACTTATTTTAAGCACGGGTGAGCTAAAATCGGGTGGACATCACCGAGAGTCCATTCTTGCTGATACTGTTGAGGCTATTATTGGTGCCATTTATTTGGACAGCAATGATCTCAACCTGTTGGAACGCATTGTGCTAAAATGGTATGAACCCTATCTGGATCATATCGAACCGACTGATCAACTCAAAGATCCAAAATCACGTTTGCAAGAGTATTTACAAGCACGTAAAAAACCTCTCCCAGTTTACGAGGTTGTAGATATTCAGGGCGATGCGCCGAATCAGCATTTCAAGGTGGAGTGTCTGGTGGATGGATTGCCAAAAATTCAGGGCGAAGGCTCAAGTCGCCGTTTTGCTGAACAAACGGCGGCGGCCGAGATTTTAAAATTATTGGAGCAATAACCTGATGTCTCATTCAAATGAAAACCCTTCAGAAGCGGCTGTACAGCAAGATGGTAATAACCTGATTGATCAATTTTTTAGTGTTCAGGGAACCACGATTCCATCAGATTTTAAAAGCGGTTTTGTTGCGATTGTGGGCCGTCCTAACGTAGGTAAATCGACCCTGATGAACCATTTGTTAGGTCAAAAGCTATCGATTACTTCACGTAAGCCACAAACCACACGCCACAAGATTGTGGGCATTGACTCGCGTGAGAAATCACAGGCGGTATTTGTGGATACCCCAGGAATGCATAAAAAAGAAGTCCGTGCCATCAATAAAATGATGAATCGTGCTGCACATTCAGCATTGCGTGATGTGAACTTGGTTTTATTCGTGGTGGATGCGCAGAAGTGGACCCAAAACGATGAACTGGTTTTGGAAAAGCTTAAAAATGCTGATATGCCTGTGATTCTGGTGATTAATAAACTGGATACTTTTGAAAACAAGAATGAGGCATTGCCCCTCATTCAACAGCGCTCAAAACTGATGAATTTCGCTGAGATTGTACCTGTGTCAGCATTGCGTGGTGCGAATCTTGAGCATCTGCGTGACACGATTGAAAAGTATCTACCTTATCAGCCGCCATTGTATTCATTGGATCAAATTACCGACCGTTCTGAACGTTTCCTTGCGAGTGAAATCATTCGTGAGAAAATTATGCGTCAGCTGGGTGAAGAACTTCCGTATGATTTAACTGTACAGATTGAATCTTTTAAAACCGAAGAAGCGACTGTGAATGAAAAAACAGGCCGCTTAAAACCACCTTGCACCTATATTGATGCAACGATCTTTGTGGAACGTCAGGGGCAAAAAGCCATTGTGATTGGTGATAAAGGTGCCAAGCTGAAAAGCATCGGGATGGATGCACGTGCAGACATGGAAAAAATGTTTGAGCAAAAAATCATGCTGACGCTTTGGGTGAAAGTCAAAGGTGGCTGGTCTGATGATGAACGTGCCTTAAAAAGCCTGGGTTATAGCGATATTTAACTGGTTTGAAGACAATGGAAACAGGTATGAAAACAACAATTCGTGTATTCGCAATCGTGACATGTATTTTCATGCTGCAAGGGTGTATCCATAAGCTTGTGACTGTACCTGTTAAGGTTGCCTATAAGACCACCAAAGGTGTTGTTAAGGGAACGGCTGCGGTTGTAGGCGCTGTGATCCCTGATGGGGATGATGAAGATAAAAAGGATGAAAAAGCAAAGGACTAGTATCGTTCCATGATGCGTAATGAAGTCCTGCACGGCTATTTGATTCACCATCGTAAATATCGTGAAAAAAGCCATATTGTGCATTTGTTTACACAGGAATATGGTCGGGTGGATGGAATCTTAAGACAGATTCCACCACCGCAATATCAGCCGATAGGTCTACAGGCGACTGGCAAATCCGAGCTTAAAAATTTCACTAAACTTGAAATCTTGAATCAACCTGTGTTTTTTCATGGTGATGCATTTTTTGCTGGTTTCTATTTAAATGAAATCGTGTTGCGTTTATGCCCACTTGAAGAGGCAATGCCACAGACATTTGAACAATACCAACTGACCCTGTTGCAATTACAGCAATTGGCATCGCATAAACAAGCCTCTTTATTTCTGCGGCAGATTTTACGCCAGTTTGAACATGTATTATTGCAGGAGTTGGGCTATGCGATTGATTTTTCGGTAGATGCAAACCAGCAGGAAATTTTGCCATTTCAACAGTATCAATTTCAGCTCAATGATGGTTTTTTGCCTGTTGCCCAAGCCTCACGTTCTACACTTGCAGGCGCTTTGATTGTCACCATGAAAAGTTATGAAGATGGGCAGGATTTTTCTCACGAACAACTACAATTATTGGGTAAACTATACCGTCAAATGATTAGCGCTTTGTTGGGGGATCGACCCCTGAAAAGCCGTCAACTGTGGATTCAAAATACACAAACTTGATTTTCCTGATGTATTTAAAATAACGATTCAGGGCAAAACGATAGGATATTTTTATGGCTGTAATCTTGGGTGTAAACATTGATCATGTTGCAACATTAAGACAGGCACGTGGTACAACTTACCCTGATCCTGTTCAGGCTGCTTTGGTTTGTGAGCAAGCGGGTGCAGAGGGGATTACTCTGCATTTGCGCGAAGATCGCCGCCATATACAGGATGATGATGTTCGTCGTATGCGTCCGTTGTTAAAAACACGCATGAATCTTGAATTGGCAGTGACGGATGAAATGGTTGCGTTTGCCAAGGAAATCCAGCCTCAGCATGTTTGTTTTGTTCCTGAACGTCGTCAGGAAGTGACTACAGAGGGTGGCTTGGATGTTGTGGGTAACTTTGAAAAAGTTAAGGCTGCAACAGAAGCCCTGACAGCCATTGGTAGTGATGTATCTTTATTTATTGATGCTGATCTTGCACAGATTGATGCGGCGGTTGCCTGTGGTGCGCCAACCATAGAGATTCATACGGGTGCCTACGCAGATGCGGAAACCGATGAACAACAGCAAGCAGAGTTGGCACGTATTATCAAGGGTACAGAATATGCTGCTGCCAAAGGTTTGGTGGTGAATGCAGGACATGGTTTGAACTTAAATAATGTTGCTGCTATTGCTGCAATTCCACAAATTAATGAGCTTAATATTGGTCATTCAATTATTGCCGATAGTGTATTCGTTGGTCTGGCTCAGGCAGTGAAAGATATGAAAGCAGCGATTCAGGCTGCTGTGAGATAAATCGATGAGTAGTGTGAATTATGATGAGTTAATGCAACCTGTCATTGCATTTTTAGGTTGTACCACTCCTCAGGCTTGGCTGGATGAAGCGGTGAATAACCTCGACGTCCTGATGCAAGACCATGCCAACTGTGAGAAAAAAGCGGCAAGTACAGCGATGAACCTGATGTTCCGCTATAGCTTTTTTACCGATTTACAGGTGAAGCTGGCACAATTGGTTCGTGAAGAAATGCTGCATTATGAGCAGGTTCTGGAATTCATGAATAAACGTGGTCAAGAGTGGAAAGGATTGAGTGCTGGGCGTTATGCTAGTGGATTGCGTAAAGAAATCCGCACTTACGAGCCTGAAGCCTTGATTGATGTCATGATTATTGGGGCTTTTGTTGAGGCACGTTCCTGTGAGCGTTTCTATGCGCTTGCGCCAATTGTGGATGATGAACTTGGGCGTTACTATCGTTACTTGCTTAAATCGGAATCGCGTCATTTTGAGGATTATCTGGCACTGGCCTTGGATGTTGCAAAAACTGCCAAACTTAAAGATCCAGAAGAAAATATTCAGCAGCGGATTGAACATATCCGTGAAGTGGAAAAGAACCTGATTTTAACTCCAGATGATACTTTCCGCTTCCATAGTGGTGTGCCTGCAAAGGTAACAGCATAAAATAGACCATCAGTTTCAATCAACGATAAAGAAATTGATGGTTTTGATTTTAGTCGGGTTGCTTAATGAAGATGCCTACACCAATGAGTGTAATTAATCCGATTTGCATAAAGAAAGGTTTGGTTAAATCCTCATGAAACTGATGAGCAAAAATTAATATAATAAAATAGCCTAAACCATAAACGAGTTTATATAAATGATTGGCAAACATATACATGACACCAGAGAAACTGATCAATAGATAGCCAACCACCATGTAGTTAATATCCCAGATTAGGGTATGGATGACGGCTAGTGTCGTTAATAATCCACCGAGCACAACAGCTTGTTGATGCGAAAAACTTTTGTAGTGACGAAACTCTATAAAGGTAAAAATAGGAAGTAATAACAATAAATATTTAAAAAACATCAAATAAT
Source organism: Acinetobacter sp. GD03645 (assembly GCF_029845285.1). Taxonomy (NCBI): domain Bacteria; kingdom Pseudomonadati; phylum Pseudomonadota; class Gammaproteobacteria; order Moraxellales; family Moraxellaceae; genus Acinetobacter; species Acinetobacter sp. GD03645. Next base: position 122,763 of record NZ_JAOCLL010000011.1, read on the forward strand.
GATTAGTTAGGAAAAAGTTTACTTTTTTGTCTGTAATTGGATTTTCACTAATAGTAAGTCGAACCCATGCAGGGTGGTAATTTTGAGGGAATATGGTTTTAATGGAGAATTGAAGATCAGGAACAAATGGGGTTAATAACTGTTGCTGATCACTATGGCCGTAATAAAGCCATGATTTATTGTACTCCTGAGCTTGATAATCTGTATTGTTTTTGGTACTTGCCATGATCATTTCTGTTTCATCCCTTTCTAAAAAGGGAGCACAGTTCTGATGACTTTTGACATTCTGGCAAATAGCTAAAAGATAAAATTCTGCATCCTTGCGTGTTTCTTGACTTCCTGCAAAGTCAAAATAAAAATAAACCTGTCCTGTATTATGTTTAATAAAAAGTGAAGGCGAAAACCAGGTGGCTGACTGCGTCTGACCGCTGCTTTGATTATCTTGTATAGCTGAGGATTGTTTCTCCAACTCATGTGTAGAAATAATCCATTGTTGAGTTGATGGAATTCGTAAGTTGGTTTGACTGTCATATAAAGTGGGTGGCTCATCAATGATTTTTTCGATTTCACTTTTCGGCTCACAGCCTTTAACGAAAATAAACCCAATCAACAAAATCAGGCTCAAAACAATCATGTCTCGTTTGAATTCTCGGAGAGATTTTAGATTTGATTCTTTATCGGTTTTAATCCACATAACTTTTTTCTAATGGCGTATTTATTGGCTTTATACTTATAAAAAAGCCCGCTTTTATGCTGCGGGCTTTTTGAATTCTGGCTCTCCCACCTGGGCTCGAACCAGGGACCTGCGGATTAACAGTCCGTCGCTCTACCGACTGAGCTATGGGAGAATCTGGAACGAATTTTAGGTGGCAAGACGTTTATAGTCAAGTAAAATCAGTATAAATAATAAACTGTTAAGTGCCTAAAATATTTATATTAACGTGCAACCTGGTTGCATTGGGCTAATTGGGAAGAACTTGCTTGCCAGGTTGCTCCCGCTGAATTTTTATAATAGCTAATCTTGCCAATACGTAGAACCAGGCTTTGGCAGGAGTCCAGAGACAAGTCGTTGCCCCAAGGCCCAGACATGCTGCAAACTTTGCCATTACATTTCCAGACCACATTTGGCCCGTTCTCGATAGGAACGGTCACAGTACCTTTATAAGTCGAGCCTGCATACCAGGTTGTTTGTGCAGCCATGACTGGACTGCATAAGAATAATAAACTGAGAAGTAGTTTTTTCATTATGGTTTTCCTTAACATGACAATCGTTTTTGATTATAGGGTCGAAAAGGGCAAAGGATTTAAAATATAAACGTGATGCAACATAAAAAATAAATAGTGTTACACCACGGATGATAATTAATTAAAACTTTGATCATAAAAAAAGCCCATATCAATGATATGGGCTTTTTAGAATCTTGGCTCTCCCACCTGGGCTCGAACCAGGGACCTGCGGATTAACAGTCCGTCGCTCTACCGACTGAGCTATGGGAGATTAGTAGATTGGCTCTCCAACCTGGGCTCGAACCAGGGACCTGCGGATTAACAGTCCGTCGCTCTACCGACTGAGCTATTGGAGAATCTGATGCGCATTTTAGGCATGAAAAACGTATGCGTCAACAAGAATAGTAAATAAAATGAATTGTTTGCTTGATAAATATTCTTTTCAGATTTTAGGCATAAAAAAACTGCCTAAAGTAGGCAGTTTTTAGGGGTGAAATAAAAATTATTTCTCAACACCTGCTGGTTGACCTGCAAGTTTTGCATTTGCATAATCCCAGTTCACTAGGCTTTCCAAGAAAGTTGCAATGTATTTTGGACGTAGGTTACGGAAGTCGATGTAGTAGGCATGTTCCCAAACGTCAATGGTCAATACCGCAATTTGACCGTGAGCAAGCGGAGTATCTGCATTCGAAGTTTTGGTAATGGATAATTTACCGTTGATTTCATCAGCAACCAACCAAGCCCAACCTGAACCGAACTGAGTAGTTGCAGCAGCAGTAAATTCTTCTGCAAATTTTTCATAGCTACCAAAAGCTTCTTCGATTTTAGCTGCGATTGCGCCAGTAGGTTTGCCACCACCATTTGGTTTCATGCTGTTCCAGTAGAATGTGTGGTTCCATACTTGGGCAGCATTGTTAAAGATACCTGCTTTAGAAGCATCACCAGCAGAAGCCTGAATGATTTCCTCTAAAGTCTTGCCTTCAAGGTCAGTACCTTTAATGAGGTTGTTAAGGTTAACAACATAGGTATTGTGGTGTTTATCGTGATGGTATTCTAAAGTTTCGCGGGTAATGTGCGGCGCTAAATCATCATAGCCATATGGAAGTGCAGGTAAAGTAATGGTTGTCATGTTTCATTCCTTGCAAATTGCTGGGTTTTACTAAGTGCCTTTATTGTAAATGATTCTATAGACAATAGGGCAGTCTTTTAATACACAAAATATGCAAAAAATTTCTATATGAGACATATGTGATACAACATGGGGCTAGAGTCTTTAGCGGATTATAGCAATGTTGCAAAAGACCCTAGCCAGCCTGCTAATGGGAATGATGATCCATTTCAATCTATCTCAGAATCACTGTGCTTTTGTTTGCAGCGCAGCATCATAACGGCGGTTCACTTCATCCCAGTCCACCACATTATAAAATGCAGCGATGTATTCAGGACGGCGGTTTTGATATTTCAGGTAATAGGCATGTTCCCATACATCCAGGCCTAGAATAGGTGTATTGCCATGCATAAGGGGAGAATCCTGATTTGCGCTACTTTCCACAACCAGTCTATGTTCAGGTGTCACACTGAGCCATGCCCAACCACTGCCAAAACGGCTGATGGCTGCCTTGGTAAACGCATCTTTAAAGGCATCAAAACCACCTAGTTGTTGATCAATGGCTTCTGCAACAGCTCCAGTTGGTTGTCCTCCACCTTGTGGACTCATGACTGTCCAAAACAGGGAATGATTGGCGTGTCCTCCACCATTGTTCATCACCATGTTTTTAAGCTCAGCAGGGACTTCATTGACTTTGGCAACCAACTCTTCCACTGAAAGGCTTTCCCATTCGGTGCCTTCAATTGCGCCATTAATGTTGTTGATATAGGTTTGATGATGCTTACTATGGTGAATTTCCATGGTTTTAGCATCAATATTGGGTTCAAGTGCATCGTAAGCATAAGGAAGTACTGGTAAAGAATAAGCCATGTATTTGATTCCTTTTTTAATCAAATGGGTTTTATCGAAATGTGAAATTAAGCACGCTTATTATTTACTTAATTGTAAATGAGAATCAATATGTTTTTTATTATCTTTTAATATTAAGATGGGCTAGAAATTTTATATTTATCGTATGTGATAGGGAATTGAACAGGTTATTTAAACTGCTCACAGCTAGAGATAAGTCAATTTTTGCTGACAGTATTTTTTGACTTATTTCTGCTGTGAGTTAAACATTACGCAATGTGCATGAAGTTGTGATATGTAAGAGGATTTTTTAATTTAATCAAAGCTTTAATCGGCTTAGATTGGATTGTTTAATTCAAAATATTCGGCATCTATGGAAAACTGCTTGGCAATTGCCTGAGCCAAACGCTGTACACCATAGCGTTCTGTTGCATGATGTCCACAGGCAAAATAATGAACGCCAAGCTCTTTTGCCTCATAAAAGGTTCGTTCGCTGACCTCACCCGAAATATAGGCATCACAGTTTTGCTCAGCAGCCTTGCCAATAAAGTCCTGTGCTCCGCCAGTACAAAAGCCAACTTTTTGGATAAATGTTTTTTCACTTGGTAAATGAATGACATTAAAGTCAAAGATAGCCTGTAATTTTTCCTTAAATTGTTCAGGACTCAGTGCTTGATCCAGATTGCCAATATTGCCAATGGGATGTTTTTCGGTTGGGTCCAGCGCTTCCAAATCTTGTAAACCGATTAACTCCCCAATGGCTACATTATTTCCCAGTACAGGATGGGCATCCAAAGGCAGGTGATAGGCGATCAGTGAAATGTTGTTTTGAATGAGTTTTTTAATGCGATTACCACGCATACCTGTGATTGGGTAGGGTTCACCTTTCCAGAAATAGCCATGATGAACCAGCAAGGCATCCGCCTGTTGAGCAATTGCTGCATCAATGGCATCTTCAGAGGCTGTGACAGCACAGACAATCTTGTTGACTTCAGGTTTGCCCTCAATTTGTAGCCCATTCGGTGCATAGTCCTTAAACTCATTTGCCTTTAATGTCTGATTACACCACTGCACAATGTCATGCAAATTTGCCATGCGATTCCTCAAATGCTTTACATTTTTATATAAGTGCCAATAAAAACATATTTTTGAATGTAACTAAAGCTAGACAAAACTTTTTTTAACTTTTGCATTGATTTTAAGCAATTTACTTTACAATAGTGGAAACTTCCTGTTCTTCAATACATTAACTACATTGTTCGCCTAGAGGATAATAAACGTGCGCCGTGCATTTACATGGTTACCTTGGGTATTACTCATTCTTGTTATCATTAGTTTTCTAACCTGGCAGAAATTGCATCAGCCGAAGCCAACAGTCGCTGCTGATGGCGTTAAAATGCCTGCTGAAAAAGTGGAGCCACTGATTGATACAACCCGAACGGGTGGCGTGGTTTCCTATAGTGCTGCGGTAAAGGTTGCAGCGCCAGCGGTGGTAAATATCTTTACCACGCAGAAAGTGAAGCAGATGAATCATCCATTGTTGAATGATCCTGTGTTTCGTGAGTTTTTTGGCAACCAGATTCCTCAGCAGCCTCAAAATGAAAATAGTCTGGGTTCAGGCGTTATTGTCCGTGCGGATGGTTATATTTTAACAAATAACCATGTGATTGCTCAGGCTGAACATATTGTGGTGGCGTTGCATGATGGTCGCCGTGCTGAAGCTAAGGTGATCGGAACTGACCCTGATACCGATTTAGCTGTCATTAAGATTGAATTGGACAAGCTCCCAGTTCTGCCATTTAAACTCAGTGGTAATGAAGTTGGGGATGTTGTGCTTGCGATTGGTAATCCATTTGGTGTGGGCCAGACCGTCACGCAAGGGATTATTTCCGCCACAGGCCGTTCAGATCTAGGCATCAACACCTATGAAGACTTTATTCAGACCGATGCTGCAATCAACCCAGGTAACTCTGGTGGTGCATTGATTGATGTTGCGGGTAACCTGATTGGTGTAAATACTGCAATCTTCTCGCAGTCTGGCGGTTCGCTGGGGATTGGCTTTGCGATTCCTGCACAGGTTTGCCAGCAAGTCCTCAACTCGATTTTAAAAGATGGCCGTGTTGTACGTGGCTGGTTGGGCATTAGCCTGATTCCAAATACGCTGGATGAAGATGTACTGGCCTCAAAACCAGTCGGTGTCATTGTGGCGGATGTATTGCGTGATGGTCCAGCCGATGCTGCGGGAGTGAAGCGTGGTGATAAAATCATTCAGGTTAACAATGAGCAAATAGGCTCAGCATCGCACCTAATCAATTATGTGGCGTTGCAAGCCCCTGCAAGTGTGATTGATGTGGTGGTTGAACGTGATGGCAAGCAGCAAACCTTGCAGGTCAAAGTAGGCGAGCGTAAAGTGCAGCAAAATGCCCAGTCGCAATATATTCCATTGCCTAAACGACAATAATTAATTGATTATATTTAATGAAAAAGGGTTGCTTAAG